>NZ_JRAR01000061.1:0-60215 GCF_000768935.1 Porphyromonas sp. COT-290 OH860
AGCACAAGCAGCCCTGGCATACGTTTGAGATTGTACGCCATAGCTTCAAGGATATTCTGTGTATGCGTTCGTTCTAACCCTCGGTAGCGACAGCGTCCCCCCAAGAACCACCGACGAATACTGCCAAAGGTGCGCTCTATCAAGCACCTTGTCTTACTGATCACACGATTGAATGCCTTCTGACTCTCGTTAAGAGTCTTCCCACGAATAGCCTTGAGCATAATGCCATCCACCAAGCCANAGCACCTTGTCTTACTGATCACACGATTGAATGCCTTCTGACTCTCGTTAAGAGTCTTCCCACGAATAGCCTTGAGCATAATGCCATCCACCAAGCCACGACGAGCCAAGTACTCCGAATTGTTTTTGCTGCAATAGCCTTTGTCCGCTAGTACACTTACCCCTGATGACAACTCGGATTTCTCGATTAAGGCGGGCAAAGCAACCGTATCTGCACAATTAGCGGGGGTTGTAATGAGGGCTTCTACTAAACCTTGCTCATCGGTAAGCACGTGTTTCTTATACCCATATCGATAATGCTTGCCTTTGCGTACCCAACGAGCCTCTGCATCAACACCGGGCTTACCACTTCTGAGTTCATACTGATAAGCCTCCTCTTGAGCCAACGCATCCTGCGAGCGAGTATCCTCTCTATCCTCGGCCACTTCTATAACCACACTACCATCGGGAGCATAAGGGCTGTCTACAATACTGGCATCAACGATGGCGCCTTGGTCAATACGGCTAATGCCATGTTTCTTGAACTGCTTGTTCAGCTCTCGAAGGAGTTTATCCATAATCCCTAGACGCGTTAGCTCCGAGCGGAAACGGCTGATGGTGCTATGATCGGGAGAGGGATAGCCAAGGTCTAAGCCCAGGAATTCGCTGAAAAGCAGTGAGTCATTGATACGTTCCTCAACCTCATAATCNCTGATGGTGCTATGATCGGGAGAGGGATAGCCAAGGTCTAAGCCCAGGAATTCGCTGAAAAGCAGTGAGTCATTGATACGTTCCTCAACCTCATAATCGCTCAAACCATACCATGTCTCTAGCAAAAGAATCTTGAACATCAGCAAGGCATCGTAGGCAGGGTTGCCTACGGCATTCTGTGTCTTGGTGTACTTCTTGTTCAGCAGNTACCATGTCTCTAGCAAAAGAATCTTGAACATCAGCAAGGCATCGTAGGCAGGGTTGCCTACGGCATTCTGTGTCTTGGTGTACTTCTTGTTCAGCAGCGTGCGGATACCTCGCCAATCAACGCAAGCATTGATTTGGCGCAGAAAGGAGTGCTTCATGCGGTCGCGACGAACCTGAGTATATACTTGTAGGAAGCTCGGAGCTTGTTCGGTTGGTTTGGTTGCCATGTCGATACAGTTAATTACATATTAAAGATAGTAATAATCAGAGATATATACGACGTTTCTAACCGAAAACAGGCAAAATGCCGTGCAACGGTCTCATTATGGACAAATTGAAGGGAGGATCTCTCCAGATTGGTGGGCTAATTGTTTGAGATAGGTCCACTGATCCGAGAAGATTGATGGGGAGAAATACTGAGGAATGAGCCACGAGCATAATAACCGGCACACAAAATCCATCTAAACACATGGTTATCATTACATTAAAAACAAGGCTTTTTAGGCCACTATTTCCACCTCACTAGAGTTCAGATGCGCCAATAGACTCGGACGCCATACAGAGCCTGCTAGGGGACAAATATCCGATTTGCCATTTTGCACCCTAGCGGGCTATGAGCCCTAACCAAGCAATACGAACTTAATATAGAGTTGTAAATTTATGTCAAACCAAATTACGCCCATAGACTTCTGCTCAAGATAGCAGGATAAGAGCCTTGTAGGAAGCAATAGACAGTACTCTCTAGGCGACACTATGCACACCCTCAAGGCGTCCTCTGGGTGGTGTGGAAAGATTTTCTAGACGAATAGCGTAAGATGTTCATAAGTGGTCAATTAATCACGACCGTGCAATGTGCATAAATCTGTTGATAACCTGTGCGTACTCAACCTAATATTTGAACAACAACAACTTACGAAAAGTCTGTGCAGTGTGCATTAGTTGATATATATAAAGCACTGAAAACAAAAATGATATAATTAGATCGAAAAAAACAAGGCAAAAAAGGTTTTTTTCTTCCCGATTTATTGGACAACTTTGTAAGACGAAAAGAGTACAAAATGTGTGCTTCTTAGTCGCCTTTTTCATAGTCAAATAAATACTGCGCTACACGAAATATTTATGCTCGCACCAATCAAGTTTACCGAGGACGAGGTGGCATCGGCCCTAAGTCTTTGGAGCAAATGCCACGCCTTTCTGGTTTCGCTGCTGGACGAAACAGCAGTCAAAAACTGGATAGCCCCCATTGAGCCTTGCGGCATCAAGGGAGAGGAACTGACCCTCCGAGTGCCTACGGAGCACTTCGCTATATATCTCGAGGAGAACTTCGCCCGAGAGTTTAACCTCATGTTGCAGTCCTATGTAGGTGCCAACGCCATCTTGATTTTTGAGTATCGGAGCCAAACAGCCTCTCTACCTGAAACACCAGCGAGCAAGCAGGAAGAGATGCCAGCACGCAAGACTGAGAACTATGTGAGCTTCCTCAACGACGCCCTACGCTTCGAGACTTTCTACGAGAGCGAGTGCAATCGTGTGGCCCGTATGATCGCTCAAGGTGTAGCTGAGCGCCCCGGACAGGCTCCTCTAAATCTCCTATTTATATACGGCCCTAGCGGTGTGGGCAAGACTCACCTCTCGCAGGCTATCGGGCAGAAGGTACAGGAGCTACACCCAAGTATGCGTGTTTGCTATGTCTCTAGCGCCAAGTTTGAGGCTCAGTATGTCCACGATGCACGCTTCCGAGAGCGAGGCTCGTTCATCGAGTTCTACCAGCAGATGGACGTACTGATCATAGACGACATACAGGGGCTCGTGGGTAAGGAGAAAACCCAGCAGGCTTTTTTCGAGATTTTCAACCACCTATATCTGCTCAACAAGCAGATCGTCCTGACGGCGGATATCCCTCCCGTGGAGTTTAGAGGCATCGAGAATCGCATCTTCACCCGCATACAGAGTTCGGTGATGATCCCACTAGAGCGCCCCGACATTGAGCTCAGACGCAAGATATTGCGTAGCAAAGTGGCGGAGAGTGGCGTGCAGCTAGGCGACGAGATCGTCGAGTTCATCGCAGAGAATATGCAAAACAATGTACGTGAGCTAGACGGTGCGATCAAGACGCTTGTGATCCGTGCGCAGATGAGCCAGAGAGAGATCAACATGAGCGATGCTCGTCAGGTAGTCTGTACCTCAATCAATATGGAGAAGCCCGAGATCACGATGGACCGTATCCAGCAGATTGTGGCTCAGGAGTACAACATCGAGGTCGCTCAGCTACGTAGCAGCACACGACGAGCAGACATCGCTCTACCACGACAGATCGTGATGTATATGACCAAGAAGCACACCGATCACTCCTACAACGCCATTGCCGAGCGTCTGGGGCGCAAAAACCATACGACCGTCATGCACGGGGTCAAGGCCGTAGGCGATAGAATGAGCGTGGACGAGGGCTTTAGGCAAACGATGACCCAGCTAGAGAGCTTGCTCACACAGCCAGCACTCTAGCACGGATACTAGCCTACAATATACGAGCCCTGCAATAGCCTCCGAGGAGCTATCGCAGGGCTTCTGTATTGGGGCCGATTATCTTGCCAGTGGCGAGCCCTTTGCTGGTACTGGTATTAAGTCGTAACTTTATGCCTCATACTAAGAGGTTAAGTAGATTTTACTGCCTACTCACTGAGCTTATCTAGCCTACCCAGCTCTATCAGCCTAGGCGCATAAGCAGAGAGATAGGACACAGATACAAACGATATTTATGGATCTGAAAACTAAGCTGGTCTATCAGTGGGCCAAGATGCGCATACGAGCCATCGAGAGTTATCGGGATAATGCTAGAGAGATACAACTCAAGCAGCTGAAACGTCTATTGGGTAGACTAGAGCGCACAGAGTTTGGTCGTCGCCATGCGCTCACACGCAACTGTAGCTACCACGACTTCGCTAGCCGTACCCCTGTGCAGAGCTACGAGGAGGTCAAGGCCGATGTGGAGCGTATGATCCGCGGCGAACGTGATATCCTAATCCCCGGCTCATGTCGCTGGTACGCCAAAAGCAGTGGTACCACCAACGACAAGAGCAAATACATTCCCGTACCTTACACGCATCTACATGACTGCCACTATCGAGGCGGAGGCGATGCCCTCTGGCTCTATCTACGCAATTACCCCGACAGCCGATTCTTCTCCACCAAAGGCCTTGTCCTCGGTGGTAGCCACGCTCCCATAGACCTCGGGAGCAATAGCTCGGCGGGGGATCTGAGTGCTATCCTCGTACAGCATATGCCTGCTCTTGGGGCGCTGATGCGTGTACCCAGCACCAAAACGCTACTTATGGACGAGTGGGGGGCTAAGATGAAAGCGATCGTGCGAGAGGTCGCTTCGGCCAAGGTTGGGAGCCTATCGGGTGTACCCTCATGGATGATGGTCATGCTCAAGGAGGTGCTAGACTATACAGGTGCGGACAACATCAGCGAGGTATGGCCTTCGCTCGAGGTTTTCTTCCACGGTGGAATCAGCTTCGAGCCCTACCGTGAGGCCTACCAAGAGCTCATTCCCTCGACGACAATGCGCTACGAAGAGACCTACAACGCCAGCGAAGGCTTCGTAGCCATACAAGACGATCCAAGCCAGCGAGGGATGCTCTTGATGCTCGACTACGGCACCTTCTACGAGTTTGTCCCCGTTGAGGCGATCGACGAGAGCGCAGACCCAATCTGCGACCCCACAGCCCCTATACCACTGTGGGAGGTTGAGCCGGGCAAGAACTACGCTATCCTCATGAGTACTCTAGGAGGTCTCTATCGCTATCTCATTGGCGACACCGTGCAGTTCACAAGCATCAACCCCTACCGCATCATCATCACTGGGAGGACGAAGCACTTTATCAATGCCTTCGGTGAGGAACTCATGGTGGCTAATGCGGATCGGGCCATAGCTAGAGCCTCATACGAGACCAAATCTAAGGTGGCCGAATACACAGCGGCACCACATTTCTTCCATGACGAGGGGAAGGGACGCCACGATTGGCTGATTGAGTTCTCCACTCCTCCTGCGGATATCGACACTTTCGCACGTGTCCTCGACGAGGAACTCCAGAAACTTAACTCCGACTACGAAGCCAAGCGCTATATGGATATGACCCTCAAGCCCCTAGCTCTACAAGTCGCCCCTAGCGGCCTCTTCCATCGCTGGCTAGACGAGAAGGGCAAGCTCGGCGGGCAACACAAGATCCCACGCCTTGCCAATAGCCGCAAACATCTAGACGAGCTTCTCGGTATGATATCCCAAACAAACGCCTAGAAATTTTCGCAATCTATGCAGGACGGACTCAAATATAGCCTGCTCGCCCTAGCCGCCCCGCTAGCCCTAGGAGCACAGAGCGCAGGCGACAGACCCAACGTGATCCTCATCTATGCCGACGACCTCGGCTATGGTGACTTGTCGTGCTATGGCGCCCAAGCCGTCAGTACGCCCAACGTAGACCGTCTAGCCAATAGTGGTATCCGCTTCGACAATGCGTATGCCGCTGCAGCTACAAGCACCCCGTCTAGATATGCTATGCTCACGGGTGAGTATGCATGGCGCAGAGCCGGGACGGACGTCGCAGCAGGAGATGCAGCCATGATCATCAAACCAGAGCAATACACCTTAGCCGATCTATTCTCCGAGGCTGGATACAAGACCGCAGTAGTAGGGAAGTGGCATCTAGGACTTGGCGAGGAGAGTGGCAGACAGGACTGGAATGCGCCTCTCAAACGTCACACCAAGGACATCGGCTTCGACTATAGCTACATCATGGCAGCCACTGCCGACCGCGTCCCTTGCGTTTTCATCGAGCAAGGGCAAGTGGCAAACTACGACCCCACGGCTCCAATCTCGGTGAGCTACGCCAAGCCTTTCGAGAACGAACCACTAGGACGAGATCGCCCAGACCTGCTCTACAACCTCAAACACAGCCACGGGCATGATATGGCCATAGTCAATGGCATCGGTCGCATCGGCTATATGAAAGGTGGAGGCAAAGCCCTCTGGCGTGACGAAGACATCGCCGACTCGATCGCGACAAAAGCCGTCGAGTTCATTGAACGCAACCAGAGCGAGCCTTTCTTCCTCTACTTGGCGACCAACGATGTGCATGTACCTCGCTTCCCTCATCCTCGCTTCCGAGGCAAGAGCCCGATGGGGCTACGTGGCGAGGCAATCATGCAGTTCGACTACACAGTAGGGCAGGTGCTCCAGACTCTAGACAGACTTGGACTGACGGAGAATACACTCATTATCCTCTCGAGCGACAATGGAGCTGTGATTGACGATGGCTATGCCGATAGTGCCGAAGAGCTCCTCCGCGAGCACAAGCCCTCAGGACACTCTCGCAGCTACAAGTACAGTGCATTCGAGGGGGGAGCACGCATTCCTGCTCTAGTACATTGGCCTAAGCAAATCCAGCAACCCAGCGTAAGCCATGAGGTAGTAAGCCAAATCGACTGGATCGCCTCACTCGCCAAACTAGTAGGGAGCACCCTCCCCGAGGGAGCAGCCCCCGATAGCCGAGATGCTCTACAAGCATGGCTTGCAGGAGATGCAACCGAGCCTCTGTACATCATCACTCAGGCGGCCAACAAAACCCTAGCTATCCGCCTAGGCGACTGGAAGTATATCCAGCCCAAAGGTGGCCCCAAGATGATCCCATGGGGACCTGAGATAGAAACGGGCAATAGCGATGTAGACCAACTCTACAACTTGGCCGAGGATCTCGGCGAAGCCAACAATGTAGCCGAGCAGCACCCCGAAATCGTGGCTAAGCTCAAGGCTATACTAAAAAGCGAACAAGCTAAAACGAAGACAGAATAAAAACTAATAAACGACACAATGAATTTAACTAGATTGTATCCTCTGACCTTTGAGCCACTGCTCAAGGAAGTGATTTGGGGCGGCCAAGACATTCGCCCCTTCAAAGGCCTTGAGCCTAATAACGACAAGGTAGGCGAGAGCTGGGAAATCTCCCATGTAGACGACAACTACTCGGTGGTGGACGCAGGAGCACTCAAGGGCAAAAATCTCGATGAGCTCATCAAGACCTACGGCGCTCGTCTAGTGGGCGACCGTGTGCAGAAGCGATTCGGAGAGCGCTTCCCTCTGCTTATCAAGTTCATCGATGCTCAGGATAACCTATCCATTCAAGTGCACCCCGATGATAAGCTCGGTATGGCACGCCACAATTCGTTTGGCAAGACAGAGATGTGGTACGTGGTCAAGGCTTCGCCTACGGCTAAGCTATTCAGTGGCTTTAGCCAGCAGTCCTCTCCCGAGGACTATGTGGAGCGCATCAAAAATAGCTCTATCATGGAGGTTATGAAGGAGTATAAGGTCGCCGAGGGAGATGTCTTCTTCTTGCCTGCTGGGCGTGTGCATGCTATTGGGGCAGGTTGCTTCGTAGCGGAAATTCAGCAAACGAGCAACATTACCTACCGCATCTACGACTACGACCGCACAGATGCCGCAGGCAACAAGCGTGAGCTACACACCGAGCTAGCCAAAGATGCGATCGACTATACCCTACACGAGGACTATCGCACCTCCTACCAGCCCAAGCCCAATGAAGCGAACCCCATCGTCAGCTGTGAGTACTTCAAAACCAACCTACTCGAGCTAGATCAGCCCCTACAACGTGACTGGTCGGCTCTCGATAGCTTCGTCATCTACATTGTGATGTCTGGTAAGCTAACTCTAACGGACGATGCAGGCCACACGCTAGAGCTACACCAAGGACAAAGCGTACTTGTACCAGCCGAGGCTACGGGCATCCAGCTAGAGCCTCATGGTACTTGCAAGCTCATGGAAACCTATACCCCCTAACCCATCAGATGGCTAAGGTCTTCTATCATGTGCGAGAGGTTGCTCAGATCTTGGGCGAACCAGCCTCGACGCTCAAGCACTGGGAGCGAGAGTTTCCCCATGTCAAGCCCAAGTATTCGGCTGGTGGGACAAGGCGCTACGTACAGAAGGATATAGATGACCTCAAGCTCATCAAACATCTTATTCGGGATAAGGGACTCACCATACCCGGTGCAAGGGAGGCGCTAAGCAATCGTCGTGACGAACTAGAACGGCGAGCCGACATCCTCGCTCGACTCAAGGACTGTGCTATTCGTCTGCGTGAACTACACGCCAAGCTGGTGGACTAAACTATTCTCCTCATAGCAATACATAACCAAGGGGGCTGGACAGAAACGTTATCTCTGTCCAGCCCCCTTGGTGTAATCACCGTCTTAACGAAAGTGCAAACCGCATGACTCCAGAGAGGAACTACAAGGCTAGATGCGAGAAGCAGTAGACGGTAAGCCCAGCGATCAAGACATAAACCAAGGCGTATGGGAGTGCCGAGCGCAAGATAGCTCCCTCCTGCCCCTGCTGATTGCACGAGGCCGTTGCGATGGCGATACTCTGAGGAGAAATAATCTTACCGCCCGTCGCTCCAGCCGTATTGGCTGCTGCGAGCCAAGCCTTATCCATACCAATCTGCCCTGCTACATCGGCCTGCAACTTACCAAAGAGAATGTTGGACGAGGTGTCACTACCAGTGGCAAACGTGCCAATAGCACCGACAAGAGGTGCGAAGAGTGGGTAGAGTGCGCTAGTAGCTTCGGCTAAAGCATTGGCAATACAGAGAATCATACCACTATGACTCATCACAGAGCTCATGGCCACAAGGCTAATGATGGTCACTGCAGAGGCTTGTAGTTTAACAACCGTCTGACCTAGGATAGCGAATAGACGCCCTGCTCTAACGCCCTGAATAAGTCCTCCAATAAAAGCACCAAGGAAAAGCATCAACCCTGCGTTGGAGAGCCAACCGAAGTTGAAAGTCTTGCCCTCTGCGTAGATAGGCAAATGGATCTTGGACACCAATGTCGTCTTGAGGGACTCACTAATAGGGCCAGAGAGTGGACTAGCCAATACAATGAATAGGAGGATAAAGCCGTAGACAGCCCACGCCTTAGCTAGTTCTTGGGTCGTGTATTTGGGAGCATCGGCCTTCTTCCCTTCTTTAACCTTGGCATAGATTACCAAGAAAATGATACAGGCGATGCTTCCTATGATGGCTGGTGTTTCTGCACCAATCCAATACGCTGCTGCAAACTGAGTAGCCAGAGAGATAGCTCCCACGGCTAGGGTCAGCAGAATGTTGGGAATAATGTACTTGCGACTTGTATCCGTCAAGAAAAGAATCACAAATGGGATCATAAACATCAGCACGGAGAGCTGTAGGACGACGTCGCCAGCGACAATGCGGATTACATCGGCTGGCACATCGGACCCCATAGCCTCCTTGGCCAGTGTGATGACAGGCACCCCAACTGCTCCGAAGCCCGTGGCTACACTATTGGCAATGAGTGATACAAGGGCCGAAAATCCCGGTTTGAAACCTAGACCAATAAGGATAGCCGCTGGGATAGCGACCGCCGTCCCGAAGCCGGCCATACCCTCGAGTAGCCCCCCGAAGCCCCATACGATCAGGAGCACTTGAATGCGCTTGTCGCTAGAGATACTTGTAAACTGCTGCTTGATCACCTCGATTTGCTTGCTCTCGAGCAAGACATTGTAGCTGTAAATCGCCATCATAATGATGATCAGGATAGGGAAAATCGCCTTGAGTGCCCCCTCGACGAAAGCCCACCAGACGTAGACCGCTCCGAAACCCTCGGGTAGTGCACCGAAGCCGTCCATGGAGGGCACTGCAAAAATGGCGATAACCACCGCCGCCAATAGTGCACACAGAGCACTGCGGTCACCTCGCATCTTGAAGCCTATCATCAATACAATGAGCAGAGCAATAGGCAATAGAGAAAGAATGATACTCATAACTTAATGTGAATTAATTATGATGAAACTATAAAACTAGCACCGTACAGCAACACATTTATAAAGCCAAGCGACAGAAATCAATCAAATAAAATAAGATAAAGCTCATTAACCGAGGACTAAGTTAATAATTTATTTCTCTCTTAGTGTATTTTCATAGTGCAATTAATCTGATTTTGAGGGACAAAGCGATAACGAAAACAAAAGCGGTGCGACCCCCTCGGGGATACCGCACCGCAAGTTATAATCTTAGTTAGAAAAATATGGCCTGTCCTATACGACGCCCTGCTGTACCATTGCATTGGCTACCTTGAGGAAGCCAGCGATGTTGGCACCCTTAACGTAGTTGATGTAGCCTTCTTCACGACCATACTTCACACACTGCTCGTGAATGTCGTTCATGATCTGGTGTAGCTTGGCATCTACTTCTTCGTTTGTCCAGCCTAGGTGCATCGCATTCTGTGTCATTTCTAGACCAGAGGTTGCTACACCACCTGCGTTCACAGCCTTACCGGGACCGAAGATGATCTTATGCTCTACATAGTACTCGGCTGCCTCGGCTGTACAACCCATGTTGGACGTTTCGGCCACGAGGATCACTCCGTTCTTGTGGAGCATACGGGCATCGTCTTCGTTCATCTCGTTTTGAGTAGCACATGGCATAGCGATGTCTACCTTCTGCTCCCAAGGCTTCTTGCCGGGGAAGAACTGAGCATGTGGGAAGCGCTTCACGTAGTCTGCTACCACATCATTGCCGCTAGAGCGCAGGTCGAGTAGGCACTGGAACTTCTCTTCCGTGTTGATCCCCTCTGGGTCGTACACATATCCGTCTGGGCCGGATACAGTCACCACCTTAGCTCCAAGCTCGGTAGCCTTCTTAGCCACACCCCAAGCTACGTTACCGAAGCCTGAGATAGCCACGGTCTTGCCCTTGAGCTCTAAACCATTGGCACGACACATGTGATCTACGAAATAAACGGCACCATAACCGGTGGACTCTGGGCGCAGACGAGAACCGCCAAACTCCATACCCTTACCAGTGAAAGTACCAGTGTGCTCATTGGCTAGCTTCTTGTACATACCGTACATATAGGCTACCTCACGACCTCCTACACCGATGTCGCCTGCTGGCACGTCGGTATCTGGGCCTACATGGCGCCATAGCTCAGCCATGAAGCTCTGGCAGAAGCGCATGATTTCTCTGTCGCTGCGACCACGAGGAGAGAAGTCCGAACCTCCCTTGCCACCACCCATAGGCAGTGTAGTAAGAGCGTTCTTGAAAGTCTGCTCGAAGCCGAGGAACTTCAAGATTGATAGATTAACTGTGTGGTGGAAGCGGATACCGCCCTTGTATGGGCCGATAGCGTTGTTGAACTGCACACGGTAGCCGATGTTTACATGCACCTTACCTGCATCATCGATCCATGGTACTCTGAAGGTGATCACTCGGTCTGGCTCCACAAGGCGCTCGATGATGGCCTCGCGCTCAAACTCTGGATGCTGGTTGTACACTTCCTCTACTGAGAGGAGAACTTCCTTGACAGCCTGGAGAAATTCCTTTTCACCGGGATGCTTAGCCTCTAGGGCTGCTAAAATTTCCGTTGATTTCATAGAAACACTGATAGTCTTAATGTGATCTAATCCGTGAATTTGCTTGAATGTTTCTGAGGCAAATATAGATAGTTATTTCTATATATAAGTCTAAAACAGAGAAATTTTTTAAGCCTCTAGGATATCAAGAACGCTTTTTCTTAAAGAAGAAACTAGGCACCATAGATATAACACAAGAGATAAGGGTAGTACACAAGAGGATAAGTAAAATATCGGAAGCCTGAATGTCGATAGGGAATGGCATCGTAAGTAAACCCTGCCCTGCCTCGATGAGCTCAAATCGCTCCTGTAGCCAGCTCAAGATTAGCCCAAGTGTGACACCCACAAACGATCCAAGCAGCGAAATCAGGACGCCAGCGAGCGCAAAAATACGCCCCTCCATACGGGACGTCATACCGAGAGCACGCAGCGTCTGTAGATCGGCACGCTTCTCTAGGATAAGCATCGCCAAACCACTAGCTAAGTTAAAGGCCGCCAAAAGAAGAATGAACGTCATGATCAAAAAAACCATCAGCTTCTCCATACGGATCAGAAAAGTAAGCTCAGGGTGCTGCTCAGCCCTATCAAGCAAATGGTACTTACCTACTAGACGTTCCGCTAGGCGCTGCTTCCCCTCGGTTGGTGGGACGCCACGAGCCAGCCGAAGCGCCACAGCCGTAGCTATGTGCTCCTGATAGGCCAGCAGGTCGTGCATGACCGAGATATCGACATAGCCCTGACGATCGAACTCTTCGTCCACAGGGCGCATAATACCCGTGACCACGAGCTCTGTCGAGCGGAAGGCTGTGCCGGGAGCAAGCGGATTGATGAGCCCCTGCCTACGAGGAAAGTAGAGCCGAGCGTCCTGCTGAGACATCGGGCTAATCCCCTCGGAGGCTAAGGCCATACCTACAAGTATTTCGGGGGTTGAGGAGCCTTGCTTGGGAAGTCGCCCCTCGAGTAGCAGGCTATCCCCACCAACTACCTGCCAGTACTCTGGAGCTACCCCTACCACATCGACCATTTGCTCCGTAGCTAAGTGTCGTATAACGCCTTTTGCCCGCAACATAGGGCTATAGCTAGCCACTAGGTCACTCTCTAGAGCCGTGAGGAGCGTTGGCTCTCGCATATCGAGAGTAGCGCCTTGCTGTGGTGTGATGAGCAACTCGGGGGCAGCAGCCCCAGTGGTTTGGAGTATGAGCTTGACATAACCATTATATACGGAGAGTGCTACAACGAGAGCCATAGACACTACCGCAATGGCTACGGCAGAGATCCCCGAAACCCAATTGACCGCCCCCATACGAGAGGGGCTAAAGAGATAGCGCAGTGCAAAAAAACTAGTCAAACCCATCTTACAATCTAAATCACTTAATTGGCCTCTACCTGCACGGAACGAGGCACACGAATTTAAGACAAAAAACCGAAAGCCCGATCGGCCAATGCTCTGTATACACCCGAGCAGAGTAGCCGAGTAACATATTTCCCCAAAACACCCCTCACATCACTAGATATAGAGCCTACTCTAGAGGCAATTATGCGCTACACGGCATCTAGACAATAGGCATACCAACACGGGACGGGGCGACACTCCTAGAGTTATACATTCATTAACGTTTATGGATGCCGATCAAATGATTTGCAGGCCTTGGAACGAGAGAAGGGAGAACGGCGTATTTACCCCCTAGAAGGCTCTAGATGAGGTTTGCCCTCGTTTGGGTACTTACCCCTAGCCGAATAAAAACAATCGCCTAAAACGTCCCGACCGTAAAATGCTGATTTAAAAATATATACATCAGTAAATCGGCAAAGATTCTCCGAAAACGAAGCATTTTTGAGGTTTTCTTCCCATCAACCTCGCAAGATTGGTGGACACATCTGAGAGGATTAGCCCACCAATCCCAACAAGTCTTCCCATCAATCCTCTAAGCTCGACGCAACAACCTTTAGGAAATACCCACCCATTAGCCCAAATTCCTCAGCAACTCCTTAACACTCTTTAACTAAAAAGTAGAAGAATGAACGCTCATAGCCTTGGACCGATGAGGAGCTGTATACAGCGCTACCCCAATAGAAATAACGAAAAAGATGAGAAGATGATAGGCAAGCTATGACAGAAGAGGTATCGCCTGCCCACATAGCGCTATGGTTGAGAGCACAGACAACACACAAATACAACGAGAGGCTCCCCCATCTAGAACAAGGTGCTACGAGCCTCATACGGAGAGATAGAATCTACCACCCAACGAGGAACCGTAGCCTTCGCTACTAAAAGAGAGCCCCCCGTGTAACTCTTAATAAAAAAGCTATGGATATACAAATTTTAATACTAACTTTGTTCCGATAAACCGACAAGTAAGCAAGTTATGGCCTCGTAGGCGAGCGTATAGCCCTTGAGGCATACGAACGCATCGAACCAGAAACTTAATAACATATATACACTGTCATGGCAGACATCAGTACATCATTTGTAGGGCTACATCTACAGAGCCCTATCATCATTGGGAGCTCAGGGCTGACTCGCAACCTCGACAAAGTGAAAGCATTCGCCAACGCAGGTGCTGGCGCTGTGATTCTTAAATCCCTATTCGAGGAGCAGATCGAGGCCGAAGCCCAATCAATGGAGCAGCACAATGACTACACCGAAGCCTCCGAATACATCGCTCACTATGTGCGCGCCGAGGAGGTAGGTCGATACCTAGAGCAGATTAGCCACTACAAACGTGAACTCAATATCCCCGTCATCGCCAGCATCAACTGCCTTAGAGCCGATAGCTGG
This sequence comes from Porphyromonas sp. COT-290 OH860, assembly GCF_000768935.1. Taxonomy (NCBI): domain Bacteria; kingdom Pseudomonadati; phylum Bacteroidota; class Bacteroidia; order Bacteroidales; family Porphyromonadaceae; genus Porphyromonas; species Porphyromonas sp. COT-290 OH860. Next base: position 14,367 of record NZ_JRAR01000061.1, read on the forward strand.
GTAGACTTCGCCACACGTATTCAAGAGGCTGGAGCAGATGCTCTCGAGGTAAACATCATGCGTCTAGAAACAGACCTATACTTCGACCCTCTAGCCTCGGAGCAGAACTACTGCGACATCGTCAAGAGTCTACGCTCCAAGCTGAGTATCCCGATCATCGTTAAGCTATCTCGTTACCACACAGCCCTACCAGCACTAGTGGACAAGTTGCGTGCCTCGGGAGCCAATGCCGTAACGCTATTCAACCGCAGCTATCAGTCCGACATAGACCTCAACACCGAGGAGTTCCGTAGTGGCGACGTCTTTACCCATGTAGGCGACTTCACCGACACTCTACGCTTCACGGCTCTAGTGAGCTCGCTCGTCCCACAAGTGGAGATCAGCTCATCCACTGGGATATACACATGGCAGGAGGTCACCAAAAGTCTGCTGGCTGGGGCTAGCTCAGTACAAATGTGTACCGCCCTCTACAAGGAGGGGCCATCGGCTATCTCCAACGCCCTCGTCGCTCTAGGCATGTGGATGGACAAGCGTGGCTATAGAAGTGTAGACGAATTTAGGGCTAGACTAAACGGTTCGACCCCCGAAGATGTTAATGTCTTTGAGCGTATCCAGTTTATGAAGTACTTCGGCGGACGAGGCGACTCATAGACGATAAGATAACATATAAACTCAACTTAATAAGAAGAAAGAAGATGACTAAAAAAACAATCGCAGTGGCTCTGCTATCAGGGTCTTTCCTATTCACATCCTGCGGACTGAGCAACGCCATCAAGGGTGGTGGTATAGGCACAGCCGCTGGTGCTGCCCTAGGTGCTGGTATCGGTAACGTAGCTGGCAATACCGGTCTAGGCGCTGCTATCGGTGCAGTAGTGGGTGGTGCAGCAGGTGCCCTCATTGGCAACAAGATGGACCAGCAGAAGAAAGAGCTAGAGAAGGCCGTAGAGGGAGCCAAGATCGAGAGTGTCAATGACGGTCAGGCTATCCGAGTTACTTTCGATAGCGGTATCCTATTCGCCAGCAGTTCTGCCAATCTATCTCAGAAGTCTATCACATCACTCAAGGCCTTTGCAGAGAACGCCAAGGCTAATGGCTTGACCAATATCCAGATCATCGGCCACACCGACAATACTGGTAGCGACCGCATCAACGACCCTCTATCGGTCAATCGTGCCAAGAGCGTGTACAACTACCTAGTAGGTCAGGGGGTAGATGCCAAGCGTATGAGCTTCGTAGGCAAGGGTAGCCACGAGCCTATCGCAGACAACAGCACTGCCGAGGGACGTAAGGAGAACCGCCGTGTAGAAGTGTATATCCTACCTAGCCAAGAGATGATCGAGGCTGCACAGAACGGCACGCTCAAGTAGCATTCGTCCTGCCCAGCTGTACGGCCGGATAGCTCCAGTCGTTACCCAACGATACAATTAAGAGGGTGTGCCGATAGACAACTTCGACACACCCTCTTGCTTTATTGATGCCCACCAAGATGATTAGATCTCCCCTAGCCTACCTCTACGCCCTAGTGGGGGCGCTGGCTTGCCTATCCTGCGCCACTCGCTCGGCGGAGCAGAGCACAGCCTCCACGACCGACACGCTCGCTCCCCTCGTGCGTCACCCCGAGGAACCAGAGCCTCTAGAGCGCCCCACGCCGCCACTCCACTTACAGAGACCAGAGCAGAAAGCTCGGTATATGCTCGATCACTTTTGGGACAAGATGGACTTCGCCGATACGACCCTCATACGGCACCCGGCTATGGAGTTTGCCTTCGCCGACTACTGCGGTTTGCTCACGAGCTTCTCCGCCGATGAAGTTGAGGGCGCTCTACTTCGCCCTCTCGAGAAGAGCGAGGGCAGCATGCTCCTCTTTGTCCTCTCGATGTACCGCACCCTACTCTACGAGGCAGCCTCCCCGATTATGTCGGAGGCACACTACCGCACGATACTCAAATGGGCTATTCGATCGCCCAAGGTAGCAGCGGCGTATCAGGAGCAGGCTAGGCTTATTCTGGAGCTCCTTGACAAGAATAGTGTCGGCTCTCAGGCCACAGACTTCATCTATACGACCACAGAGGGGACGCAGCGGCACCTCAAGCATCAAAAAGCAGCTCGGACGCTCCTCGTTTTCGCCACACCCGACTGCCCAACGTGTAGCCACTGGCTAGAGCAGCTAGAGCAGGTACCTATCATCGCCGAGAGCATCGGGGCCGGTCGCTTGGGCGTACTGGTCATCTATCTACAGAGCTCTGAGGAGCAGTTTATGCAGGCGACCTCCAACCTACCTAGCCACTACGAAGCGGGCTACGACGCCGAGGACAAGATAATGTCTGCCCAGCTATACGACATCAAAGCTAGCCCGACGATTTATTTACTCGAGCGTGGCGGCAAGGTTCTACTCAAAGATGCAACAAGGGAGCGCATCATACAACATTTACTAGATTACCCGAACTAAAAACTTAAGACATAGTGGCCAATCGCATACTCATTAAGAATGCTCGGCTCATCAGCGATGGGCAGGAGCTCTCTGCTAGCAGTCTAGTCGTCGCCAATGGACACATCTGCTCGGTAGGAGCCGACAAGACCGCCGAGTACGAACAAGTGATAGACCTAGAGGGGCATATCCTCACACCGGGACTCATCGACATACAGATCAATGGCGGCTACACCAGATACTTCTCTCTCACTCCCGATGCCGAGACAATAGCCGAGGTTACAGAGGCCTGTCTAGAGCACGCAACGCCTTACTTCTACATCACGCTGATCTCCTCACCCGTGCAGACAATCTTCACAGCGATCGATGCTGTACGAGCAGCAATGCAGACCAACCCTCATATATTGGGCATGCATCTAGAGGGGCCTTTCCTCAATCCAATTCGTAAGGGAGCCCACAATGCACAAGTCATCTGCTCTCCCACACTAGATACGCTAAGGGAGCTAATCGAGTATGGGCGTGGCGTTATCCGCATGATTACGCTCGCCCCCGAGATGTGGTCGCCCGAGGCTATCGACCTAATCCTAGAATCTGGCATACAAATCTCCCTTGGGCACTCGGATGCGACCTACGAGGAGGCCATGACTCTATTTGATAGAGGCGTGCATATCGTCACGCATCTCTACAATGCTATGTCGGCCTTCACGCACCGTTCGCCCGGTCTAGTGGGCGCTTCGCTCGAGCACCCAGAGGTCTACACACCCGTAATTCTAGACGGCAGACATTGTCACCCAGCTGCAGCTCGCTTGGCTTACAAGCTCAAGGGCGAGCAGTTCATCTTGCTCACCGATGCCGCTGTGCTGGGTAGACGAATGAAAGAAATGGCTTGGGAAGGGCTATATGCGATCCTCACGCCGGAGGGCTATTACGTCAATCCCGACGGCAACCTAGCAGGCTCGGCTATCTCTATGCCCGAGGCTGTGAGCAATGCAATGAGCTACCTAGGCGTAACATTTGCCGAAGCTATTGATATGGGGACTAGACGTGTAGCACGAGCCATCGGTATGCAGGACAAGCTAGGCCGCTTGGCCGAGGGCTACCAAGCGGCATTCTCGGTATTCGCCCCCGATCTATCCTCTAGCCATTCCCTAAGCCTCCTCTCTCAGTAGACTTCTCTCGTGGAGGGGGGCTCACTGTGTACTATACGGCCCGAGGGGCAATGCTACTGGATTTGCGTATCTTTGTAGCAGAAATGTATCTCTACGAGTGCTATCCGAGTTGATAGCTCGGGAACTCGTACTTCACCGCAATTAGTTTTTATGACAGAAATAGCAGCCACGCACCGCTCGGGCTTCGTCAATATAGTAGGCAACCCCAATGTTGGCAAATCGACACTGATGAACCTACTCGTAGGCGAGCGCGTGTCCATCATCACCAGCAAGGCTCAGACTACACGCCACCGCATTTTGGGCATCGTCAATGCGCCCGAGATGCAGATCGTCTATAGTGACACACCGGGTGTCCTAAGGCCCAACTACAAGCTCCAGCAGAGTATGCTTGAGTTTAGCGAGTCTGCCCTTGGCGATGCAGATGTACTTCTCTATGTGACCGACACGGTAGAGTCGGCAGAGAAGAACGAGGAGTTCCTCGCCCGAGTACGCAGCGTGAGCTGTCCGCTTATCGTGGTGATTAACAAACTCGATTTGAGCAATGAGACAGAGCTAGAGAAGCTCGTAGAGCTCTGGCACGAGCGTCTGCCACAGGCGGAGATTGTGCCTATATCGGCGCTCAACCGCTTCAATGTAGAGCCTCTGCGCAAGCGCATTGAGAGCCTAATCCCTCTCTCGCCTCCTTACTTCGACAAAGATGCTCTCACCGACCGCCCCGCACGCTTCTTCGTCACGGAAATGATCCGGGAGAAGATCCTGCTGTACTATCAGAAGGAGATCCCGTACGCCGTGGAGGTCGTCGTAGAGCAATTCAAAGAAGAAGCCGAGCGGATACATATCCAGTGCCTCATCATCACCGAGAGAGAAAGCCAGAAGGGCATCATTATCGGCCCCAAGGGCATAGCGCTCAAGCGAGTCGGCACGATGGCACGTAAGGATATGGAGCGGTTCTTCAACAAAAAAGTCTTCCTCGAGATCTTCGTCAAGGTCGAGAAAGACTGGCGCAACCGAGATAATCTACTGCGCCGCTATGGTTATCAACTAGATTAGTCCGAGAGGATATAACATTTTTATAAGCAACGAATATGAGTAATTTAGTCGCAATAGTCGGACGCCCCAACGTGGGCAAGTCTACCCTTTTCAATCGTCTAACGCAGTCCCGCCAAGCCATCGTAAACGAGGAGGCTGGCACGACAAGAGATCGGCAGTATGGTCGTGTACTGTGGCTCGACAAGGAGTTCTCTATCGTCGATACTGGCGGCTGGGTCGTTGGTAGTGAGGACGTCTTCGAGGAGGAAATCAATAAGCAAGTGGAGGTAGCCATGCAGGAGGCAGACGTGATTCTCTTCGTCGTGGACGTGGAGAATGGCACGACTGACCTCGACGATGAAGTCGCCTCTAAGCTCCGCCGCACCAAGAAGCCAGTGCTGCTTGTAGCGAATAAGGCCGACAACTTCGACCAACACTACGCTGCAGCCGAGTTCTATAGCTTCGGTCTAGGCGACCCAATTTGCATCTCTGCCATCAATGGTAGCGGCACGGGCGACCTGCTCGACGAGATCGTCAAGGCACTGCCCGAGGATACAGAGGCAGAGGAAGAGTTCGATTGCCCACGTATTGCCATCGTCGGCAGACCCAATGCAGGCAAAAGCTCGCTCGTGAACGCCTTCATCGGAGAGGAACGCAACATCGTTACCGACCGAGCTGGCACGACACGTGACTCGATCTATACGCACTACGACAAGTTCGGCATGAACTTCTACCTCGTCGATACCGCAGGTATCCGCAAGCGTGGTAAGGTAAACGAAGATCTCGAGTACTACTCGGTCATTCGCTCGATACGAGCCATTGAGAATAGCGACGTATGTATCTTGATGCTCGATGCCACTCGAGGCATCGAGAGCCAAGACCTCAATATCTTCTCCCTCATACAGAAGAATAGCAAGGGCTTGGTAGTTTGCGTCAATAAATGGGATCTGGTCGAGGACAAGAGCCAGAAAGTCATCAAGACCTTCGAGGACGCTATTTGCTCTCGCTTGGCTCCCTTCACAGACTTCCCAATTATTTTTATCTCAGCTCTGACCAAGCAGCGCATCTTCAAGGTACTCGAGACAGTACAGGAGGTTTACCAGCGTCGAAGTACACGTATCCCTACGAGCAAGCTCAACGAGGTAATGCTCCCCATCATCGAGGCGACACCTCCTCCCGCCACCAAGGGCAAATACATCAAGATTAAGTATGTGATGCAGCTCCCTACGGCAGTGCCTAGCTTTGCTTTCTTCTGCAACTTGCCTCAATGGGTCAAGGAGCCTTATCGCCGCTTCCTTGAGAACCGCATTCGTGAGAACTGGAACTTCAGCGGCACGCCTATCAACATCTTCATTCGAGAGAAGTAACGGCCTCGTCTCACGACAGAACGAACCAATCCCCTCCTCCACCTCTCAATTTCACGAGGCAGAGGAGGGGATTTTCGTATATCCGGCCCCACAGCATGACTGGATACCTGCGCCAACTGCACACTGCCGCTGTTCCAAAATCATAGGGGTACGACCAAAATAAACTGGCCACACCCCTATGGTTTATCAATGATTAAGCTAGACTACTTGCTCCAGCTCTTCTTATAGTTATTGGCATCATACTTCTGGGTGTACTGACGTTGCTCCGCTACCCCCAACGTGGCATGATTAATGTAGTGCGAGCGATTGAGGTACTGAGGATTGGTCAGGTACGACTGGTTGAAGACCAAAGGAGGACTTAGCTTAAGCACATGCTTACGCTCGTGTTTAACACCCTTCACATTCTGACGAATAGACTGATTCATGCCATATCGCTTATGGATCTTGTAGGCCTGCCACGCAGACCAAGGGCCATCCACAATCACATTCATATTATTGACAACTGGATTCCTAGGCAAGCGCACCAAGATAGGAACGTCCAAATCATGATAGTCATTCGTCGCACCATCAGGGTCGTAAGTATATCTAGCCGATGGCTCCTTGACCTTCGCATTATTTAGGGCAATAACGTACTTGCAGTATCCTTGGCTCGCAGCCGTCTGAACTCTAGAGAAAACATAGGGAGCTCCATGCTTCCATGTATCTTGACTTAGCTCTGTCCGATTCATGGGCAGCCTGCTATCTGTATATCTACTAGAGAGGATAATAGCGGTCTGATCGGGGCCGAGCATATTGGGGCCACCGTCCGATACTCGTCTACTATTTGGGACACAGCTGGCCAAGCCTCTGCGCAAGGTAGAGTATCCTTCCTGTACGTAGTCCCTACCTACCGTATTAACGTCTAGCTTCTTTACCGAAAGTGCTTTCCTAGGATCTGCAACATTGGGGTCTCGATGAATGTAGGTTAGTAGCATCATTTTTGAGGGACGCCATTTAGGAGAAAAACCATCGGTCCCCTTAATGCTACCATCATTGGGATCTCTAATGATACCCCAGCCATCAAGAGGCTGAACAAGAGCATAACCAAGGCGACCACCTCTCGTGGCAATAGTATTTTGATGCCACTTGACAGGTGCAATGCTTTGATTGTGAATACCAAAGGCAGAGAAGCTCTCACCCGAGCCAGACTTAGCACTGAAGAGCTCGTCTACGGGGTCGTGATTATTGGGCTCCTGCCAAACCTTGATCCCCCCCTGCTGAATTTTGGGGAACACACGAGCGCTGATCATTTCGTAAGCCCCATCGGTAGTGCTACCCTTAGGGTGCGCCAAACGAATAAGACCATAATTGGAGAGGTCAATGTCACTACGGGTAGGGTTATAGATCTCAACAACGCTAAAGCCTTTCTCTCCTCCCTGCCCATAAAGTAGACTAGGATCATCTGCTGGGTGCGTATAGTACTCCGATATCATGAGGTCGGAGGTTACTTTCGCAGGTATCACGTAGGTCTTACCCATATCATACTTATGGGCAATGGGGAGAAGCTGCTTACGGTACCCGTAGAGCGGGTCATTGTTGTTGCGATAGTTCTTATTCGTTTCGTTAGGCAGCTCTGTCTGATCTGCGGGAATCTCCGAATAAGTATCATAGCTATCGACTGCTTGAGTCTTCATCTTGCCAGTACTCTCATCTATACTTATGAGGCGCTGACCAATACCCGGCATAATCTCAATCGGCACATAGACACGAGTTGCTTTACCTGCCTGATTGTGATTCTTGCGAGGATAAGTCCACTTATAGACACTACGACTAGAACCTCCGGGGAGCATAGCCAACTTACCTCCGTTGATAGGTGCACAAACGATGGAGTCACTAATAGGAGTTTCCGTAATTCTAGGCTTAGCACCGTCTGTAAGATCTTCGAGCGTGAGCGTCCCATCGGGCTTCTCGTATCTAGGAGGCGTGGACAAACCCATAAACTGTGTTCCCTCTAGACGGACTTCCTTGATAGGTACATTCTCGATAAGATCGCTGAGAATATCAACACGAAGCAGCACACCATCTGGGGTAAAGGATAGATTCTTCTGTCGGCCAAACAGCGGATCATGGCCTGCTATTCGAGTTTCTAACTTCGTCCAAGGAGCCACAAGGGGAAGGTTGAAATCAATCTCCTTAGGTTGATTCTCATCGACCACATAGGTTGTGCTAGAGTCATTCCAGTTTGGATAGCTTGTATCGCCATAAACAGCACTGACGTACCAGTCACTGCTCTTAAAAGATTGACTATGCCCCACAAGCTTAACCTTACCAGAGTAGTAAATCTTGTAAGGACATTTGGGATCCTTCGTTTCCTTAATCATGGGCTTTACGTCCAGCATTGTCAAGCAAACGAACTTCTGCTGCACACCTTGTACTATGAATATGCGCAGATTCTTAGGGTTGTTGATCTCGGCTTGTGAGAACTTGAAGTTGATAGGCTTCTTAGTGGACTTGGTGATAGTAGACAGATAGCGAGCCTCCTCCTTATCTGATGTTTTGGGAGCGGTAAGCTCCACATCAAGGTTGGCATCTCCCTCAAGAGCAATCTCAATCTCCTGCTCCCACTGCCCCTCCAGTTTCTGCTCACTCTGCGTAGAGTTTACATCCTCCTTCGGTATAATATCATCTTTTTTGCAGCCAGCGAGCGACAGTGTAGATGCGACTACCAGACAAACGAATATCGAGTTAAATTTCTGTTTCATCTTTGATTTTTCCGTTAAAGGCGTATCAGCGACATAGCTTTATGGCGATACACACTAGAGCAAAATGTGAATAGTAGTTTTGGTAACTTAATAGTCATCGGTTACGATGATATCCTCTCCGTCTTCCCATCCCTTGACGCACCCCTCTATCGAAAGGCTCTCCAATAGATTTATTCCACATTTGGACAATGCAATCTCATCTACGACTGGGCTTCTGTAGAACTCCTTTTCCCCAGAAAAAGACATGCTTAGGCGACACATACTTTTTACCTCAAATTTATATTTATGTTACTAATAATAAGTGTTGCACCGATCTTCATCACACTCCCTAGGAGCAGCCAGTAGCCATCCTCCCTATCAATTCCTTAGCACAAGGAAAAAGCTGGTCGCTTACATTAGCTTTTTGGCTTTCACTCTACAGATATGATAGTTTCCACCTCCATAGCATTCAAAAAACCAATATCTGTGCTCCAGCTCTCCCTACGGATCTGCACTGAGTTAGTAGTAAGGTTACTTAAATAAGTGCAAAAATCTGGAACAAAAGTACAACACAAGATAATCTACAACGTGTAACAAATGTTACAACCCTTAGGCTACACTTAGCAAACCCATCATTTTGTGAAATACTGTACAACGAACATAATATTCAGATATATAGCACATTGAAACACAAAATTAACAGATAAAAATAAATAATATTGTACATCATTTATAAGGGATTTTCTTCTAATTTTTACAAATTAACAACAGAAAATACATGAGGATACCAACCGACAGCTACTTTTCTTACCTTTGTTTCGCAACAAATCATCACAAATAAGCACATTCATGGGAGATCTCCATTTAGAAAATATCCGGCGCGAATACAGCAGTCGCCAGCTTGGGCGGAAAGATCTGCCCACCTCGCCAATTGACTTACTCAATCAGTGGCTACAAGAAGCCATTGAGCTCAAGGTAAATGAGCCAACAGCTATGATTATTGGTACGGCAACCATGGAGGCACGCCCGAGCATACGCACGGTATTGGTCAAGGAAGTTTTGGATGGGAAGCTTATCTTTTACAGCAATTATAAAAGCCGAAAAGGCCGGCAGATAGAGCAAAACCCACAGGTGGCTGCCACATTTCTTTGGCACGAACTAGAGCGGCAAATCCACGTAGAGGGGCGAGTAGAGCGACTATCCGAGGCCGAGAGTGACGCTTACTTCGGTATGCGCCCCTACAAAAGCCGAATAGGCGCACGCATCTCACCACAGAGCCAACCTATTCCCTCTAGAGAGTATATCATGGCCCTATTCGCCGCCGAGAGTCTGCGCTATGTGGGCCGCCATATCCCTCGCCCCGACCATTGGGGCGGCTGGGCAATCACGCCCGAACGTATCGAGTTCTGGCAGGGGCGAGATAGCCGTCTGCACGATCGCTTTGTCTACACTCGGCAAGCTGATGGCTCGTGGAGTATAGAGCGTGTGGCGCCGTAGCCTCCTCCCTAAATTAATCAACCTCAATAGACAAACTAGAATGAAACTAACCGACAACTGGTTTACCGCTCTAAGTGAGTCGGAGCAGGGGCAACTTGTCTTCGTCACTGGGCGCAAAGACCTCCAGCAGTTTAGAGCCACGGGCTCGCTCAAGATAAGGGCAGAGATCGCTTGGCCCTACCAAGCCGATGCAGAGGGAATGCCCAACGAGCACGACGCCGCACTGATCGCTGAAATCGAGCCCAAGCTACGCCGCATCATGGAGCGGGACAAGCTAGCTATTCTCACTGGCAACTACACTGGCGGAGGTGTGAAGTACTGGGTATTCTATACGAGACATCTCCCCACATTTGGCCAGAGGCTCAACGAATGTCTTGCCGAATACGAAAAACTGCCCCTAGAGATACACTGCGAGGAAGATTCAGACTGGGAGGAATACACCGATATGCTCTCCATGGAACATACAGAAAGCGAAGACTAACACCCCTAAAACCTAAGCACCCAAATGGCCAAGGCACTAAATCTAAAAGGATACGTAGTCATAGCCCTTACATTTTGGCTACTCTGGTCAGGGCAACTGAGCGCCAAGCCGGCACTCATTCCCTATCCCAATAGTCTAAGAGCTACGCAGGGATACCTCACTCTACCCAAGCGTGTAGGGGTAGAAGCCCAAGGGACAAAACTCCAGTTCGCCAAAAATACGCTACAAACAATGCTCTCTGATCTCTGTCGCCTAGAGATATCTGAGGGAGGTCGTACGGATATTAGGCTAAAACTTACAACCAACTGGCAAGCATCGACAGAGGCGTATAAGCTGACGATCAACCAAAGTGGGATCCTCATTGAGGGCGGGGCTCCACAAGGTATCTATTATGGTCTGATGACCCTACGCCAGATCCTCCTCTCTGCCCAGCAGCACAGCCATGGCATCAAGCTATCTTATATACAAATAGAGGATACACCTAGGTATCGGGTACGTGCGCTGATGCTGGATCCAGCAAGGCACTTCCTCCCCGTGGACGCTGTAAAGCAGTATATAGAGCGAATGTCGTACTACAAATTCAACACGCTACAGCTGCATCTAACCGATGACCAAGGCTGGCGACTGGCAGTAGATAAGTATCCCCGCCTAACCGAGGTAGGAGCCAAGCGCTCGAATAGCAAACGAATTGAGGAGAATGGCTACTACAGCGCCGAAGATCTGCGAGAGCTGATCACATACGCCGAGCAACGTGGCATAGAGATTATCCCAGAGATCGACGTGCCCGGCCATACAGCAGCCCTACTGACGGCATACCCAGAGCTACGAGGGGATATGCACCCAGACTCTACATTCGTGCTTGGACGCACGGACAACGTCATGCTATCGGCCACAACTCCCCGTGTGTATGAGGTACTAGATAATGTATTCTCCAGCCTTGCTCGTATCTTCCGCAAAGGTAGCAGGCTACATCTAGGTGGCGACGAATCGGCAATCAAACGCAACTGGGCCACTAGTGCAGAGCATCGACAGCTGATGCAGCAACTTGGCTATCGGTCCGCCGAGCAGCTAATGGGGTACTTCTTTGAGCGTGTGCTAGCCTCAGCCCGCAAGCACGGCTTCCGCCCGATGCTGTGGTGCGAGCTAGACGAGATACGCATGCCAGCCAGTCACTTCCTATTCGACTATCCCACCGATGTCGCCCTCGTTTCTTGGCGCATAGACCTAACGCCCAAATGTATCGAGCTGACGCAGCAGAGCGGACACGAGCTTATTCTAGCCCCGGGTGAGTCTGCCTACTTCGACTATCCTCAGTACGCAGGCGACCTGCCCGAGCACAACAACTGGGGCATGCCCATTACGACACTCAAGCAGGCCTATACTTGGGACTTGACCTCTGGGGTGACGGCCAAGGGCAACGCACATATCTCTGGGGTTATGGGGACGCTTTGGGGCGAAGCCATCAAGGATATTGACCGTGCCTACTACATGACTTACCCGAGAGCATTAGCTCTAGCCGAGGTTGGGTGGACAGAGCTGCCTCGTAGGCAGTGGACTCGCTTCGCCAAGGCTCTACCCACAGTGCTAGACGACTTGCTTCGCTCAGGGATCCCATATCGTGCACCATTTGAGCTCTACCGCACAGAAGGGCGACACCTAGACAAGGCGATGTAGCTAAGTCTAGTACAGCCGAACCTCTCTGATCAGCTCGGCCTCAACGGCATCGTTGATGCGGCGAATGAAGGCATTGCGCTCCATCATAAGCGCCTGCTTGACGGCAGCAGAGTTAATCTGCATATAGAGTACACCATCTCTGATGTCTACTCGACCTACCATACTCATCAATCCTCCCAGTATCTCTGGGAGGATTTCTTTTGCTCTTATCTCTAGTAGCTTCTCATGCATATCTGGCTCCTCGCCGAGCATTCGGCGCATGAGCTCACCTAGAGTCTGTGTCTGATCTCTATTCATCGTACTGCTGTCGTTTGGTTGGCGGAGAGATTGGTAATCTCGCCATGCTCTACCCCAAAGATGCGGTAGTCCTCGCCCCAGTTATGAATGATCTCGTCTAGGTACTTGCGATTGGTGTCTGTGATGAATATCTGTCCGAAATCCTCTCCACCCACGAGGCTAATAATCCGCCCCACTCGCTCGGCATCTAGCTTGTCGAAGATATCGTCCAAGAGGAGCATCGGCCGCTCGGCGTTGCGCTGGCTAAGTAGGCGGTACTGAGCGAGCTTGAGGCTAATCAAAAAGGTTTTGTTCTGCCCCTCACTCCCTACACGCTTGATGAGTTCGTCGGCAAGCATCATGAGCAGATCATCTCGATGCACCCCCTGCGTAGTGTGCCCAAGCAACCGATCTCGCTCACGGCTCTGGTGTAGCAGGTCATAGAGTCTCCCACTCGTTTCGTCTAGAGCGCTCCGGTACTCCAGCCCAACCTCGTCCCGCTCCTCGGCAATGGCTCGATAGATCTCTCTAAAGTGTGGGATAAACTCGGCTACGAAAGCTCGCCGACGCTCCCAGATGAGCTCTGCGAAGCGATCTAGCTGTAGATCGAGCACATCGAGCAGAGCATCGTGTGCACCAGAGGCTTTGAGCAGGCTATTGCGCTGTTGCAGAGCTTTGGTATATTGGCTAAGGGCAGACATATATACAGCGTCCTGCTGAGAGAGTTGCAAATCTAGAAATCGGCGGCGCTCCTCACTCCCTCCTAAGATAATTTGGTAGTCCTGTGGGGACACAATAACGAGGGGGAACTGTCCGATGTGCTCGCTCAGACGGTCGTACTCCTTCTTATTACGCTTGAGGATTTTTCTCTGCCCGGGGCGTATCTGTAGGATCAGCTGCCTATCATCTCCCTGTACACTCCGATAAGATGCATCGAGCACTGCTGCTTCCTGCCCACGACGCACAGCAAGGGTGTCCGTAATCCCAAGGTGGCTCTTGGTAAAAGCCAAGTAATGCAGAGCATCGAGGATATTGGTCTTCCCCATACCATTTAGCCCGATGAAGCAATTCACCTTGGGCGAGAAGCTCATACTTGCCGTGGCAATACTTTTGAAGTTGATGATATGTAGCTGTTTGAGTATCATGGCGCAAAGATATTGATACTTTCGCTAACGGAGTGCGCTCAAGAGCACCGAGTGGCCAGCCGTATCAACCTCTAGAAGGGGAATAAGTATGTAACCAAACGAATGGAGTGTAGGGAGTGGACAAAAAACTAAGCCGCATATCCTTCTGGGAAGAAGGATACACGGCATAGCCAACACACATTAACAACAATCTGATCTCAGAGCCGAAAACCGGACTCGAACCGGTGACCTATTCATTACGAATGAATTGCTCTACCAACTGAGCTATTTCGGCCAATCGAGTTTGGGGGTATCCTAACTCGAAAACGGATGCAAAATTAGTTATTTATTTCAAATCAGCCAAGAGATTGCCCAAAAAATTGTCTAAATCCTCATTCAGACCCTCCAAAAGAGGCGTCGAAACCTTGACTAAATCGTCATCGAGGAAGAGTAACTCCTCGATAGTCTGGAAGTCCTCGCCCACAAGCTCTATGGAGAATGGGCGCTCAAACAGATCATGCTCCCAAAAACCCTTAGCTTCTAGACGTGCGATAGCATCACGCAGCTGAGCGATCATATCCTCACCGATCGACTTATCCTCTGGACGTATCCAAGAGAAGATCACACTCGTATTGATCAGTTCGTCGTCATCTCCATAGAGTGCGACCTCGCCACGCTCGGCATCGATACGCACGAAGATGTCACTAAGCCCCGTCTGTAGGCGCCTAGGATTACTCTCATCTAGGAGGTCTTGGAAGAGCCTACCCAGCAACTGAATTTCTTTCTCTGTCGATCCCATAATTCTATCTCTTGCTTAGGTTACAGTATAATAGGCATCTAAAGCATTGCCTTGAGGCTTGCCAAGCTCTGCTCAATGGTCGCTATACGGCTCTCGGCATCGCTCTTTTTCTTGCGCTCTAGGCTAATCACTTGCTCAGGAGCGCGTTGTACGAAGCTCTCGTTGCTGAGCTTCTTCTCCACCGAAGCCAAGAATTTGCGCTGATACTCTAGGTCGGCCTCCAGCTTGGCGATCTCCTCGGCTGCGTCGATGAGGCCTGCCATCGGCACAGCAAACTCATCCGTCCCCAGCACGAAGCTAACAGCTCCCTCGCTCTTCTGCTCCACACGCTTGATCTCACTGAGATTGCAGAGCTTGACCAATAGGGCATCTAGCTCGCTACCAAAAGCGGGCGAAGCCTCTAGGCTAAGCTCCTCACGTGGAGAGAGGTTCTTGCTCGTACGCACGTTGCGCACGGCGCTGATGATCTCCTGAGCTTGGGCGAAGCGAGCCAAGAAATGCTCATCGACAGAGCCGATCTCGGGCAGTAGGCTCACCACGAGGCTTTCACCCTCGGTGCGCTCACGCAGCGCCTGCCATAGCTCCTCGGTTATAAATGGCATGAACGGATGAAGATGCGCCAGTAGCGCCTCGAAGAAGCTCTCTGTCTCGGCGAGTGTCTGCGCATCAACTGGATCTCCGTAGGCAGGTTTAGCCAGCTCGAGGTACCAAGAGGAGAAGTCATCTCGTATGAGCTTGTAGATAGCCGTAAGCGCCTCGCTGATGCGATACTTACTCATCAAATCATCAATCTCCAGAGCCACTTGGCTCAAACGCTGTGCAAACCACTGCCCCGCCAGCCTTGCAGCCTCGGGCTGAGGCCTAGTGGCATCACACTCCCAACCCTTGACGAGGCGGAAGGCATTCCATATCTTATTGCAGAAGTTGCGTCCCTGCTCACAGAGAGTTTCGTCGAAAAGAATATCGTTGCCCGCAGGCGCAGACATCATCATACCCATACGCACACCGTCTGCTCCGAACTTATCGATCAGCTCCAGTGGGTCGGGCGAGTTACCCAAGCTCTTGGACATCTTGCGTCCGAGCTTATCACGGACAATCCCTGTGAGGTAAACGTTCTCAAAAGGCTTCTTGCCCTTGAACTCATACCCTGCGATGATCATACGTGCCACCCAGAAGAAAAGAATATCTGGGCCTGTAACTAGATCCGCCGTAGGGTAGTAGTATCTGAAGTCCTCACTCTCCTCTCCTAGAGCAGGCGTGAAGACGCTGATTGGCCAAAGCCACGAAGAGAACCACGTGTCTAGACAATCCTCGTCCTGACGAAGGTCCTCTAGCTTGAGGTTAGGGTCCTGCTTGTGAGCCAGCTCCAGAGCCTCCTCGGCCGTCGCAGCAACCACATAGCCACCGCTGGGCAAGTAGTAGGCAGGGATCCGATGCCCCCACCAGAGCTGTCGGCTCACACACCAGTCCTTGACGTTCTCCATCCAGTGGCGGTAGGTATTCTTAAACTTAGCTGGGTGTAGCTTCACCTCATCCGTCATTACAGCCTCTAGGGCGGGCTTAGAGAGCTCGGTCATCTTGAGGAACCACTGCATCGAGAGCTTAGGCTCGATCACGGCATCGGTGCGCTCACTATGGCCAACCTTATTGGTATACGGCTCTACACGCTCCATCAGACCTGCCTCGGTGAGATCTAGCTCGATTTGCTTACGCACCTCGAAGCGGTCCATGCCTGCGTAGCGCCCACCATGTTCGTTGAGCGTAGCGTCGTCGTTAAATATATCGATGGTCTCAAGCTGGTGCTTCTCGCCCAGTACATAGTCGTTGATGTCGTGGGCTGGCGTTACCTTGAGGCAACCTGTACCGAACTCAAGATCCACATACTCGTCCTCGATCACTGGCACGCTACGCCCGACAATAGGGATAATGAGGCTCTTGCCTCTGAGGTCATGGTAGCGCTCGTCCTTGGGATTGATGCACACAGCGGTGTCGCCCATGATCGTTTCGGGACGAGTAGTAGCGACCACGACATAGCGATCCTCTCCCTCTACATAGTAGCGCAGATAGTAGAGCTTTCCCTGCTGTTCCTTGTAGACAACCTCTTCATCGCTCAGGGCTGTACGTGCTGCTGGGTCCCAGTTTACCACACGCACACCACGATAGATAAGCCCCTTGCGGTATAGATCTACGAATACATCTAGCACGCTCTGGCTACGCACCTCGTCCATAGTGAAAGCTGTACGCTCCCAGTCGCAGCTAGCTCCTAGGCGCTTGAGCTGCTCTAGGATAATGCCTCCATGCTCACGAGTCCAGTCCCAAGCATGCTCGAGGAAGGCCTCCCTGCTTAGGTCTGTCTTTTTGATGCCTTGGCTGGCTAGCCTAGCCACAACCTTGGCTTCGGTAGCGATAGAGGCATGGTCTGTACCGGGCACCCAGCAGGCGTTCAACCCCTTCATACGGGCACGACGCACCAGAATATCCTGAATCGTATTGTTGAGCATGTGCCCCATGTGTAGGACGCCCGTAACGTTGGGTGGCGGTATCACGATTGTATAGGCCTGACGCTGATCGGGGGTAGAGTGAAAGAAGCCTTGCTTCATCCAGTAATCATACCATTTGCCTTCTACTGAGGCGGGGTTATATTTAGCTGCTAATTCCATTGATTAATGTTATCGTTCTAAGCATACAAAGATAAGGATAATGGCTTATTTTACATCAGGGCAGAGGCTAACTAAAATCTACACCCCAGATTTTCGACTCCTCTAGATGCTGCACTTTATACATTCGTTTACGCTTTTGTATGTCCATTGAGCACTTATCAAGCGCATGCGCAACCAAACAGCAAACCTCGTATTTGGCCCCTAGGAGGCCCGATATTGCATCCGAGGCTATTTTGGGATCGAATACTAGGCAAGTGAAAATCTCCCTAAAAACGAGAGAATCACAAATCACTCACAAACAGTCAAATAAAGAAGCCTATTCGCATATTGCGTATGCTCGTACCATATTTTGGGCCATTTCTCCCCATCAATCTTATGGGATTGGTGGACTAATCCCCCGAGATGCGCCCATCAATCGTCCAAAATCTTCCCTTCAATTTCCTCCAAACTTCCACCAACCTTTAGAAACCGTCTAGCCATTCCAACAAATTCATGCATAATTCATTTGCAAAACTTAACAAAAAAGCAGACAAATGAGTGCATTAGGCTGGCATAAGCAATCCGAACTCGACATAGGCTGCATTGGCACCTCTACGGCGGAGCTAGGCAGAGAGATCCGATACACAACCCTTGGTTTGCTGCTCGTAGGGTACTCGCCAAGCCAGAAACAGTAAGAGCCTAGCCAAGGCAGAAGCCCTCGCCCTATGGCAGACGAGGGAGGTTAAGGCACGACCACTGTGGACAAATATCCAAGATGCGTCGCCAAGGGAGGCAAAATCTACCGAGGGAGTAAAGGATAATTCGTAATTTTGTGCATCAATTTCAGAGAGATTGACCCAGAGATCAGAAGCAATAGACACTATAATATTAAGGTAAACTGATGGAATACAACTTTAGGGATATAGAGGCGCGCAGCCAAGCCTATTGGCAGGAGCTTGCGGTCTACCGCACCAGCGAAGACCCCTCTCGCCCTCCGTACTACGTACTCGATATGTTCCCCTATCCCTCTGGGGCTGGCCTTCATGTAGGGCATCCGCTAGGCTACATCGCCTCGGATATATTCTCTCGCTACAAGCGACTACAGGGCTTCAACGTACTACACCCTATGGGCTACGATGCCTTCGGTTTGCCTGCCGAGCAATACGCAATACAGACGGGGCAGCACCCTGCCAAGACCACTGAGGTCAATACGGCACGCTACCGTGAGCAGCTAGACAAAATCGGCTTTAGTTACGACTGGGAGCGAGAGTTCAAGACCTCCGACCCATCGTACTACAAATGGACGCAATGGACGTTCCTCAAGCTATTCGGCTCGTACTACGACACGGCCCTTTGCCAAGCTCGTCCTATCGAAGAGCTCAAGCAACATCTAGCCCATCATGGCACAGCTGGCCTCAATGCCCACGCAGGCGAGGAGCTAGAGCTCACAGCCGAGCAGTGGCAGCAGATGAGCCACAAGGAGCAAGAGCAAACCCTGATGAACTATCGGCTTGCCTATCTAGGCGATACGATGGTGAACTGGTGTGCTGGCCTAGGCACCGTGCTGGCCAATGACGAGGTGAGCGAGGGACTTAGCGTTCGTGGTGGCTACCCCGTAGAGCAGCGACTGATGCGACAGTGGTGCCTGCGTGTATCGGCATACGCAGAGCGTCTGCTCTCTAGTCTAGACAGCCTAGAGTGGACGGACGCCCTCAAAGAAACCCAACGCAACTGGATTGGTCGTAGCGAAGGGGCAGAGATGACCTTCCGCCTAGAGAGTGGCAAGGAGCTGATCGTCTTCACCACCCGCCCCGACACGATCTATGGCGTTACCTTCATGGTACTCGCCCCCGAGAGCGAGTATGTACAGCTCGTGACTACAGCCGAGCAGCGCACCGAGGTGGACGAGTATATCCAAGCCACCAAGCGCAAGACCGAGCGTGAGCGTATGATGGACAAGCGCACCAGTGGCGTCTTCTCTGGTTCGTATGCGATCAACCCCATTACCGGCGAGCGTATCCCCATTTGGATCAGCGACTATGTGCTCGCAGGCTATGGCACGGGAGCTATCATGGCGGTGCCTGCACACGACAGCAGGGACTTCGCTTTCGCCCGCCACTTCGACCTTCCTATTCGCCAAGTGGTTGTCCCCGAGGGCGAGCAGGAGAGCGATCCGGCCGAGTGGAGCGAGAGCAAGGATAGCAAGCTCGGTACGCTCATCAACTCTACCCTGATTGACGGGCTCAGCGTGCACGAGGCACAGGCTAAGATCAAGCAAGAGATTGAGCAGAGAGGCATCGGACGAGTGAAAATTAATTACCGTCTGCGTGATGCGATCTTTAGCCGTCAGCGCTATTGGGGCGAGCCTTTCCCTATCTACTATCAAGACGGTATAGCGTTGCCACTCGAGGAGGGGCAACTTCCACTATGTCTGCCCGAGGTAGACAAATTCCTCCCCACAGAGACGGGCGAGCCACCGCTAGGGCGTGCCGAGGGCTGGCACACAGCCGAGGGCTATCCCTACGAGCTAAGCACGATGCCGGGCTTCGCTGGTAGCTCGGCTTACTACCTGCGCTATATGGATCCGCACAACGATGAGGCGCTCGTAAGCAAGAAGGCTAATGAGTACTGGCGACAAGTAGATCTATATGTCGGGGGGACGGAGCACGCTACTGGACACTTGATTTATAGCCGCTTCTGGAACAAATTCCTCTACGACCTAGGCGTGATCTGCGAGGACGAACCATTCCGTAAGCTCATCAACCAAGGTATGATTCAGGGACGAAGCAACTTCGTCTATCGCATCAAGGGGACGAATACTTTTGTATCACATGGGCTCAAGGATCAGCACGATGTGATGCCGATACACGTAGACGTCAATATCGTTCACAACGACAAGCTGGATCTCGAAGCCTTCAAGGCTTGGCAGCCAGAGTATTCTACTGCCGAGTTTATCCTAGAGGACGGACAATATGTGTGTGGCTGGGCGATCGAGAAGATGAGCAAATCCATGCACAACGTGGTGAACCCCGATATGATCATCGAGCGTTATGGTGCAGACACGCTTCGTTTGTACGAAATGTTCCTCGGCCCTCTGGAGCAGAGTAAACCTTGGGATACCAACGGTATTGACGGTGTACACCGCTTTTTGAAGAAAGTTTGGGGGCTATTCTGGGACGGTGAGCAGCTCCGGGTGGAGGATAAGCCTGCGAGCAAGCAGGAGCTCAAAGCTCTACATAAGCTCATTCGCAAGGCCACGCACGACATCGAGCAGTTCTCGTTCAATACGTCTATCTCGGCCTTCATGATTTGTGTCAATGAGCTACAAAGCCTCGGCACGACTTCACTCGAGGTGCTTCGTCCGCTGCTCATTCTGCTCAGCCCGTACGCCCCTCACATCTCCGAGGAGCTGTGGCGTCTGACGAGCGGTGAGTCGGCTGGCTCTATCGTTTTGGCGCAGTGGCCACAGTGCGACGAGCGTTACCTCGTGGAGGATAGCTTTACCTATCCTGTGAGCTTCAACGGCAAGACGCGCTTCACCATCGAGCTACCAGCTACGATGTCCCCTCAAGAGGTAGAGCAGGCAGCCCTAGCCGCACCAGAGGCAGCTAGATGGCTCGAGGGCAAGACACCCAAGAAGGTCATCGTAGTGCCCAAGCGCATCGTCAATATAGTCCTCTAGATCCCTACGAAAATAGATAAAGAGCTGTTTGGTCTATCCTACAATAGATGGCCAAACAGCTCGTATTAATAGAACCTTTATGAATCAAAAAAACAACTTCTCTGCCTACATCAAGCAGCACTTCATCGACCTGCAGCACGAGCTGCGCACACAGCTCGTGTCTAAGTACTTTAGACGTGATATGGTCACAGTAGGGCTTGGTATCATTGTTTACATGATTGGCTTTAGCTTCTTGATCTTCCCTCAGCGCATCACTACGGGCGGACTCTCGGGGCTGTGTAATCTCATTATGCTCTCTACCGGGATCGACATCGCGATACCGTACAACATCATCAACGTCGGTCTACTGGTGTTGGCGTTTTTCCTGTTGGATAAAAACTTCTTCATCAAAACGCTCATCAGCATCACCATTCTAGCCTTTGCGATCTCGGAGATGACGAGCATTGCCGTACCAGACCAGAGTCTAGAGAGCAACTTTCGTCTGATGATCCTAGCCGATCAGCCCGTCGTGGCACTCATACTCGGCTCTCTGCTCATTGGGCTGGGGCTGGGGCTTGTGTTCTCTGCCAACGGCAGCACTGGAGGAACGGACGTGATCGTGGCCATCATCAGCAAATACAAACGTATGACCTTCGGGCGCATCTTTATGATTGTCGACGGCACGATTGTGGTAGCGTCCTATTTTGTGAACGTATATTTGGCGGTCAATCCGATGGATCCGATGATGGCGCTTGAGAAGGTCGTCTACTCGATCATTCAAGTGATCCTTGTATCCATCACGCTGGACTGGTACATCCGAAGCAACCGCCGTTCGGTACAGATGATGATCTTCAGCAGCAAGTACGAGGAAATTAACGAGATGATTACGAAGAAGCTCAACAGAGGCTCCACCATTATTGAGGCGACTGGGGGCTATACTGGTCAGCCCTCCAAGGTCATTGTAGTCGTGGCTCGCAGACGTCAGTCTGTGATGATTACACGCCTAATTGAGGGCATCGATCCACAGGCTTTCGTGACTATTGGAGAAGTACAGGGCGTCTACGGACGAGGATTTGATAGCATCAGCCAGAAGTAAGCGAAGTCCTATATCAATAAAAAAGGGAGCCGTGGCAATTAGCCACGGCTCCCTTTTTTATTAGTCGTTAGTCTTGCTACTGCTTATTCAGTCGATCCACGAATAGATACATTCTATCGCCCGGACGCACTTTGTCGGGTACAGGGATCGAGCATAGTACTCCCTTCTGGACTACTTGCACTGGCTCCAGCTCTACTCGGATCTCGGGCACATGGAAGCGAACGAGGCCTGTCGTCGGCCCAGAGATGAGCACCTCGTCGCCCACCTTCACACTACCGCTCTCGATGAGTAGCTCCGCTACGTTAATCTTACCGAAGTGCTTAGTTACCTTGGCGACATAGACCTTTTGTTTCGTTGCAGACGAACCGTAGTTTGGTGTCCATTCGCCGACACGCTGACCGAGATAATAGCCATTCCAGAAGCCACGATTGAAGACTTCACCTAGGCGTTCGTCCCAGCGTGCTACGGCTTCTTCGTTGTATTGCCCTGCGCAATAGGCGTCCACAGCCTCACGATAGGCACGCACCACGGCATCTACATACTCGGGGCCTCTGGCACGCCCCTCGATTTTGAGCACACGCACACCTGCATCAAGCATCTTATTGAGGAAGTGAATAGTCTTCAAGTCCTTGGGGCTCATGATATATTGGTTATCAACCTCAAGCTCTACACCGCTCTCCTTGTCTTTGACTTGGAACGAACGGCGACAAACCTGCGAGCAAGAACCTCGATTGGCGCTCTTGCCTTGCTCATGCAGGCTGATGTAGCACTTACCCGAAACGGCCATGCAGAGGGCACCATGTACGAACATCTCGATGCGAATCGGTTCGCCTGCCGGCCCCGTGATAGGCTCCTCTAGGATCGCTTGGTGTATCTTGGCCACCTGATCCATATTGAGCTCACGAGCAAGTACCACGACATCGGCAAACTGCGCATAGAAACGAAGAGCCTCTACGTTGGTGATGTTGAGCTGGGTGGACAAATGCACCTCTACACCGACACTACGAGCGTAGAGCATCGGAGCGACATCAGCAGCGATGATGGCAGACACTTGCGCATCTTTGGCCGCATCGATGATCTGGCGCATCAGCGTGAGGTCTTCGTCGTATATAATGGTATTGACCGTGAGGTAGCTCTTGACGCCATGCTCTCGGCAGATGGAGGCAATGCGATAGAGATCTTCGGTCGTGAAGTTGTTGGCACTCTTGGAGCGCATATTTAGCCCCTCGATGCCAAAGTACACAGAGTCTGCCCCTGCGTTAATGGCTGCCATAAGGGACTCGTACGACCCCACGGGCGCCATAATTTCGTAGTCTGATTTTCTCATTTTAGTTAATGACCTTATTTTGCTCTCTTCTCCGTGGCCTCTAGTTAAGAAACAGGAAAAATCGCACAAAGATACGGCAAAACGCAGATATTCACGGCACAAGACCTAGCTCCACATCGGGATCTCAACAATGGAAACAGCTGGCTAGAGTGCACCTAAGCCCTAGAGCCCCTCAACTCTAAACTGCCTCATCTGCCAAATAATCAACCCTATCCCCAGTAGACCGGAGAGAATATCGGCTAGCACCCCAGAGTACCAAACGCCATCGACACCGTACTGATAGGGTAGAATAAGCAATAGGGGAATGAAGAATAGGCTCTGACGTGAGATGCTCAGCAGGAATGCTCGACGGGCGATACCGAGGCTCTGCAAAAACTGGGTCGCCGTAATCTGGAAGCCGACAAAGGCAAAACCAACCAAGGCGATCGAGAGCGAGCGGCTCGTTTCGGCGATGAGTAGTGGGCTCTGAGTGAATATCGAGCTGATGAAGTCTGGCATCCACACCGAGAAGACCGTCACCAATAGACCAATGGCTATATTCACCCAAGCGCAACGCCAAAAAGCCTGTTGCACACGGCCGTATAGCCTCGCTCCATAGTTGTAGCCGACGATCGGCTGCATACCCTGTGCGATCCCGAGCATAAGCATTACCCCGAGCATCGCAATACTCACAATAATGCCATACGACCCAATAGCAATATCAGCCGCCTCAGGCGTAGGCGAAACGGCGATAAAGCTTTTATTAAAAAGCATACTCACCAAACTACCAAGTAGCTGCACCGCAAAAGGCGACAGCCCAATAGAAGCAATAGCCCACATAGGGCCCCAAGACACACGCAGGTGCTCACGGCGAAAACGAATAATACTATCAGCCGAGAAGAAGTGACTAAGCACATAGATCGCCGAGATCAACATCGCCACCACTGTAGCCCATGCGGCACCAGCTATCCCCCACCCGAAGCCATAGATAAAGAGTGCGTCGAGTAGGGTATTGAGCACCGCCCCCAAGATCATCGTGTACATAGCCTTGCGTGGATAGCCCGAGGCTCGCATCACGGCATTGTAGCTGAAGCATAGGGTCGCAAAGATATTGCCCGGTATCGTGATCGAGAGGTAGTCCATGGCGTAGGGAATAGTACGCTCACTACCGCCGAAGGCTTCAAGCAGAGGCCGCATCCAAATAAGCGATGGTATGATCGTCATGGCCTGAGTAATCAGAGTCAGGACTATAGCCGTACCTAGCACACGCTCTGCCCCTACAATATCTTTCTGCCCCAAGAGTATTGACACCCGTGCGGCTGTACCAGCTCCCACAAGCATACCGAAGGCCTGAAGAAATATCAAGATCGGGAAGGTCAGTGTCAGCCCTGCGATGGCATACTCTCCTACTCCTTGACCAATAAAGATACGGTCTACTATATTGTACAGCGCCGTAACCATAGTCCCCACCACAGCTGGCACGCCATAGTGGAGCAGCAGAGCGCCTATCGACTCGTGCTCTAGTTTATATATACGCTCATCTCTATCCATACTCGCCTTGGCTCTATGGGGCTAAACATCAAAATAAAATATACGACCTTCGTCAGTAATGCACGCCAAAGGCGTATAATATCGACGCTCCAAAAGACGCCCGACCCCATACCAATAAGGCACATCATCGGGATAAAACAAGGGTATCGGACGCTCTCTCGAGGTCGACACCCTTATCTTGTTGATCTGGGATACTACCGATGTATCCCAAATATCTTGCTACTATTAGGAGAAATACTCCTTAACAGCTTCGTTGGGAACCATTTCTTCTTGGAAGGTATAGGCCCCAGTCTTAGGGGACTTAACCATCTTGATCACCTTGCTATAGGTACGACCATCCGCTTTCTTAAACGATGCAACCGCTTTCTTTGCCATTGTACTAGTCTCCTATTATTTAATTTCTTTGTGAACAGTCATACGCTTGAGGATTGGGTTGTATTTCTTCAACTCCAGACGCTCAGTCGTGTTCTTACGATTCTTCGTCGTGATATAACGAGAAGTCCCGGGCATACCGCTTTCCTTGTGCTCTGTACACTCCAGAATCACTTGCACTCTATTGCCTTTTGCTTTCTTTGCCATTGTCGTTACTCTTGTTTTATGCGTTTAGATAACCCTTCTCGGCTGAGCGCTTGATAGCGGCATCAACACCGATCTTGTTGATAAGACGCAGACCTGCTGCAGATACTTTGAGGATTACCCAGCAGTCATTCTCTGGCCAGTAGAACTTCTTCGTAAACAGGTTTACGTCGAACGTACGCTTCGTGCGTCTTTTAGAGTGCGAAACGTTGTTGCCGACCATTGCCTTCTTACCTGTAATCTGACAAATCTTAGACATTTCTATTCTATTGTTAATTATTAATCAATATGATATGAGTTGATCGGCCACTCGTAGCATCATTGAGTCTCGCACAATCAGCATGCAAAGTAACTACTTTTCCGCAAAATATGCAAGCCTTATTTCATTTTCAACACCTTAACACTCGACGATCGTGAGCCACTTGAGCCTCCTCGGCACTACACATTGCTCTACTCCACATGCTAGGAAGGACATACCCCAGAGGCAAACCAAACAAACCTAGCACACTTTACGCCCAAGCCGGATAGCCCATAGAGCCCGCCAATCATCACACTACCGACAAGCACTCCAAGCCAAGAGCCAGCTATCATATACCATTGCTCTGTCTAAGCAAGAACCCTCGACACAAAGTACTTCTGCACAAAACTGATTTGATTTTGGCGATCATTTGTATTCTTTTTAGTCAAGGAATGTTAAAGACTTACTAAAGAATTTCGAGGAAATGCATAAGATTTCTAAAGGAGAGTAGAGAGTCTGAGAAAAGTTAATGGGAAGACTTGTTCCGATTGATGGACACTTCTCTTGGGATTGGTGGACTAATCCCAAGAGATTGATGGGAAGAACTCTCGATAAATGTGGCTCACACACATAAACCCACAGCAAAACAAAACATACAACACTCAAAAACAAACAATTAGAAACACTGTATTTAAGCGCATATTTTCCTTTAACTAAGGGTAACTGGCCCAAACGAGGTCGGACGCCGTGTAGAGCCTACTAGAGGGTAAATATGCGATTTTATACTTTTCGCCCGAACCAAAGGTCATCTCCCCTACGACAATCCAGAAACAACTCAAAAATATAAACGCCACCCGCTCATCTGTTAAAATTTGCCAACACTCTTTCCCCTCTCACAACCATCGCATCAGTCCTCTCGTAAGCGCTTTTCCCCTCTACAACCTCTCCAATTCCTTGAGGATTGGAAAGAATTGGAGAGGTTATAGAGTTAACTTTACAAAGATTTCAACAGACTTAACAACATCGTATTAACCTGTTAATCAGACGATCTACATCTATTTTTTTTGTAGATTTGTGTGGCATCATTACTATATTACAAATTAATTAGATCACACAAATGAACAACTCTTGGATTGCTTCGGCAAGAGCATTGGCTCGCCAACTACATAAGGGACAAATTGACAAAGCCGGGGTAGATTATTTCGAAGGACATCTTAGTACAGTTGCCTCTATGGGGCATAGCTGGCAGGAGCAAGTATGTGGCTATCTACATGATGCGAGCGAAGATACTCCACATACCGTAGAAGAGATACTTGAGTTACTCGAAAAAGAAGCCAAGAGCAAGCTATCGCACGAAGATAGACATCTCCTAGCTATAGCCCTAAATCTCCTAAATCATCACAATGCCCCCGATAGGACAACCTATATCAAAAATATAGGAGCCAACTCTCTAGCACGAGCCGTCAAGCTCAATGACCTTCGCCACAATATGGACCTATCTCGCCTACCACTCCCTACCCCACAAGATCTTGCACGCATAGAGCGTTACCAACGAGAGTACGACTATCTACTCAACAATGCAGCACACAAACCATAACTACAAGAGGGTGCTTAATCTCAACAAGTTTTTATGAAAGATTTGGAGTTACTCATGATGCTTCTGCCAGTCGCCTTCATGATTCATGAATACGAAGAGATTATCATGTTTAAGGGTTGGCTAACGAAAAATAGAATTCAGCTAAAACGGCGATTCCCGAAGATCGCCACATTCATGGAGCAGCATCATATATTCGACCTCTCTACATCCTCGTTTGCTGTAGGCACCGCACATAATTTCGTACTAATCAGCACTGCTACTTTTGCTGGTATCTGGCTAGAAGCCTATCAATGGTGGTGGATAGCTTTGGTCGGTCACACTGCTCATCTTGTGGTACACCTTGCACAGTGGGCTATCTATCGTAGATACCTCCCCGTGATTGCTACAACTATCCTAACTATACCCTACTGCATTTATGCTGGTTTTAGGTTTACGGAGCAATCTGCGCTAAGCCCAGAGAGCCTACTACTATGGTCTATTTTGGGAATTATAGTGATGCAACTCTCCGTTCTCTCGTCTTGGCTCTTGATGTCCAAGTTTCATAAATGGGAAAAACTGTCCAAGAACTATTGAAGGCAATTGGTCATAAAACAAAAACAAGGGGTTGCACCACAGTGGTGCAACCCCTTACTATATTAAATTTAATCTAAGCGATGTTTATTTCGCTGGAGCGGACATATCTTCGATAGCTTCGAGCTCGGCTTTAGCCAAGTCATGCTCGGCCTTGGTCATCACGACGAGCTTCTTGTACTCGCGCATACCAGTACCAGCGGGAATAAGGTGACCGCAAATCACGTTTTCCTTTAGCCCCTCTAGCGTATCTACCTTACCGTTGATCGCTGCATCGTTGAGCACCTTAGTCGTTTCTTGGAACGAAGCCGCACTCATGAAGCTCTTCGTCTGCAGTGCCGCACGGGTAATACCCTGCAGGATCTGCTTAGCCGTTGCAGGCTTAGCATCACGCACCTGCACGAGGCGTAGGTCACGACGCTTGAGCTGGCTATTCTCATCACGCAGGCGACGAAGCGTTACGATCTGTCCGGGCTTGAGCGATTCGCTGTCGCCAGCATCTACTACCACCTTCTTGCCCCAGATGCGGTCGTTCTCTTCCATAACCTCGAGCTTGTCTACGACCTGCTGCTCTAAGAAGAGTGTTTCTCCCGGATCAACAATCTCTACCTTACGCATCATCTGGCGAACGATTACCTCGAAGTGCTTGTCATTGATCTTCACACCCTGCAGGCGATATACGTCTTGTACTTCATTGACAATATACTCCTGAACGGCTGTAGGGCCCTTAATCTCGAGGATATCGGTAGGCGTAATAGCACCATCGGAGAGAGGCGTACCCGAGCGAACGAAGTCGCCCTCCTGCACAAGGAGCTGCTTACTCATTGGTACAAGATACTTCTTCACCTCGCCAATCTTTGGCTTTATGGAGATCTCACGATTACCACGCTTGAGTTTACCGAAGATCACCTCACCATCGACCTCAGCTACCACCGCAGGGTTAGATGGGTTACGAGCCTCGAAGAGCTCCGTTACACGTGGTAGACCACCCGTGATGTCACCAGCCTTGCTTACCGAGCGTGGGATCTTAACAAGTACCTCACCAATGTTCACAGCCTCGCCTTCTTCCTTCACCACGTGGGCTCCGAGAGGGAGGTTATAGCTCTTGATTGGGTTACCAGCCTTGTCTTGGATTTGAATACCGGGAGCTAGGCTACGGTCTTTGGACTCGATGATAATTTTCTCACGTAGGGCCGTCGTTTCATCAGCTTCCACACGGTAGGTTACACCCTCGATCACGTTCTCAAAAGCCACCTTACCAGCTACTTCGGATACGATCACAGCGTTGAAGGGGTCGAACTGGAAGAGCACGTCGCCCTTATTCACCTTATCTCCGTCATTGAAGAATAGCTTAGCACCATAAGGTACGCTACCAGTGAAGAGAGCAATCTTGGTATTTGGGTCGATAATACGAAGCTCGGCCATACGGCTGATAACCACCTTGTGCGCCTTGTCCGTATCTGTTGCCTCAACCTCTACGGCACGCAGTTCTTCGAAGCTGAGAATACCATCAAACTTAGCCATTAGGCTGTTCTCCGTAGCCACGTTGGAGGCGATCCCCCCTACGTGGAAGGTACGGAGCGTCAGCTGTGTACCGGGCTCACCAATAGATTGAGCTGCGATTACGCCGACCACTTCGCCACGCTGTACCATATTGTTGGTAGCAAGGTTGCGGCCATAGCACTTGGCGCAGACTCCCTTCTTGGATTCGCAGGTAAGCACCGAGCGGATCTCTACGTGTTCGATTGGCGAAGCCTCAATCTGCTCGGCTGCTTCTTCACGGATCTCCTCGCCAGCACGCACGATGATCTCGCCCGTAGTTGGGTGAATAATGTCGTGAACAGACACACGACCAAGGATACGTTCGTATAGAGAGGCAATTACCTCTTCATTCTTCTTGAGCTCTGTAGCTACCAGACCACGAAGCGTACCACAATCCTCTTCGTTGATGATCACGTCTTGAGAAACGTCTACCAGACGGCGTGTGAGGTAACCAGCGTCCGCGGTCTTGAGTGCGGTGTCGGCAAGCCCCTTACGAGCACCGTGGGTAGAGATGAAGTACTCAAGCACCGATAGACCCTCCTTGAAGTTGGAGAGGATCGGGTTCTCAATGATCTGTCCACCCTCGGCTCCGCTCTTCTGTGGCTTAGCCATCAGACCACGGATACCAGAGAGCTGACGGATCTGCTCCTTACTACCACGAGCACCAGAGTCCATCATCATGAAGACAGAGTTGAAGCCCTGATTGTCTTCGCTGAGCTGCTTGATCAGAATATCCGACAAACGGCTATTGATGTGCGTCCAAGTGTCAATGATCTGGTTGTAGCGTTCGTTGTTGGTGATAACCCCCATGCTATAGTTGGCCATTACGCTCTCAACCTCTTCGTAACCTTCCTGAATGAGCTTATTCTTCTCCTCTGGGATAATCACGTCGCCAAGGTTAAACGACAGACCTCCCTTGAACGCCATGTAGTAACCAAGATTCTTAATATCATCTAGGAACTGAGCAGTCTTGGCCACACCGCAGACTTTAATCACCTTGCCGATGATGTCGCGCAGAGCCTTCTTACCCAGTGTTTCGTTTACATAACCAACTTCCTTGGGCACGAACTCATTAACCATCAGACGACCTACAGAAGTCGTCACGAGCGTACGCTTGATCTCGCCATCTACTACGTCATCGACATACACCTTGACGGGGGCATGGATATCTAGTTTGCCTTCATTATAGGCAATTGTAGCCTCCTCAGGGCCGTAGAACGTGAAGCCCTCGCCCTTAGCTCCGGGA
This sequence comes from Porphyromonas sp. COT-290 OH860, assembly GCF_000768935.1. Lineage (NCBI taxonomy): Bacteria > Pseudomonadati > Bacteroidota > Bacteroidia > Bacteroidales > Porphyromonadaceae > Porphyromonas > Porphyromonas sp. COT-290 OH860. The sequence continues at coordinate 44,953 of NZ_JRAR01000061.1, forward strand.
CGGAGCTTCGTGATGTAGTACAAACCGAGTACCATGTCCTGCGAAGGAACTGTAATAGGCGCACCGTTGGCAGGGTTAAGAATGTTGTGCGAAGCAAGCATCAGCATCTGAGCTTCGAGGATTGCCTCGTTGCCAAGAGGCAAGTGTACCGCCATCTGGTCACCATCGAAGTCGGCGTTGAAAGCCGTACAAGATAGTGGGTGTAGCTGAATAGCCTTACCTTCGATCATCTTGGGCTGGAAGGCTTGGATCCCCAAGCGGTGTAGCGTCGGAGCACGGTTGAGCAGTACAGGGTGTCCCTTCATCACATACTCTAGGACATCCCATACCACGGGCTCCTTGCGGTCTACAATTTTCTTAGCACTCTTGACCGTCTTCACCACACCACGCTCAAGGAGCTTACGAATGATGAATGGCTTGTAGAGCTCGGCTGCCATATACTTAGGAATACCGCACTCGTGCATCTTGAGCTCTGGACCCACGACGATCACCGAACGAGCCGAATAGTCTACACGCTTACCGAGCAGGTTCTGACGGAAACGTCCCTGCTTACCCTTGAGGCTATCGGAGAGCGATTTGAGAGGGCGGTTATTATCCGAGCGAACGGCGCTGGACTTACGAGAGTTGTCGAAGAGCGAGTCTACAGCTTCCTGTAACATACGCTTTTCGTTGCGCAAGATTACCTCAGGGGCCTTGATCTCAATCATGCGCTTGAGGCGATTGTTACGAATGATCACACGACGATAAAGGTCGTTGAGGTCAGACGTAGCGAAACGACCGCCGTCCAGAGGCACTAGAGGACGCAGATCGGGTGGGATCACGGGAAGAACCTTCATGATCATCCACTCGGGGCGGTTCACATTCTTGCTCTGACGGAAGCTCTCTACGACCTGTAGGCGCTTGAGGGCTTCGTTCTTACGCTGCTGCGAAGTGTCTGTATTAGCCTTGTGACGAAGCTCGTACGAAAGTGCGTCTAGGTCTAGACGACAGAGCAAATCGTGGATTGCCTCTGCACCAGTCTTACAGATAAACTTGGTAGAATCACTATCCTCTAAGTCATAGTTGCCGGGGTGCTCTGCATCAACACGATCCTGTAGTTCGAGATATTCCTCCTCGGTCAGTACCGCAAGATGCTCCACCGCCTCCTCGGGCAACACGCCATGCTGTATCACGACATAACGTTCATAATAGATGATTGCCTCAAGTTTCTTGGCAGAGATGCCGAGAAGGTAACCCATCTTATTGGGGAGCGAACGGAAGTACCAAACGTGTGCTACGGGTACCTCTAGCTTGATGTGCCCCATACGCTCACGGCGTACCTTCTTCTCCGTCACCTCTACACCACAACGGTCACACACGATACCACGATAGCGAATGCGCTTGTACTTGCCGCAGTGACACTCGAAGTCCTTGACGGGACCGAAAGTGCGTTCACAGAAAAGGCCGTCACGCTCAGGCTTGTAGGTACGGTAGTTGATCGTCTCGGGCTTGAGAACTTCCCCACTAGAGTTCTCTAGAATTTCCTCGGGCGAAGCTAAGGAAATGGTGATCTTCGAGAAGTTATTCTTTATTTTATTGTCTTTCTTGAAAGCCATATTCTATCAAAAGATATATTCTTGTTAATCCGAGTAATCCCTCTCCTACCCGACTAGGCCAAGCGGGAGAGGGCTGTGGAGATGATTAGTCTAGCGTAAAGCTCAGACCTAGCCCCTTAAGCTCGTGGAGCAATACGTTGAGCGACTCTGGGATACCGGGCGTTGGCATAGGATCGCCCTTAACGATTGCTTCGTATGCCTTGCTACGACCCTGCACGTCGTCGGACTTGATCGTTAGGATTTCTTGCAGAATGTGAGAAGCACCGAAAGCCTCTAGTGCCCACACTTCCATCTCCCCGAAACGCTGTCCCCCAAACTGAGCCTTACCTCCGAGAGGTTGCTGCGTGATGAGCGAATATGGACCGATCGAGCGGGCGTGCATCTTGTCATCGACCATATGCCCGAGCTTGAGGAAGTAAGTTACCCCTACTGTCGCAGGCTGGTCGAAACGCTCACCCGTACCACCGTCGTATAGATAGGTCTTACCATTACGAGCAAGACCTGCCTTGTCCGTCCAGTCGTTCATATCATCAAGAGAAGCCCCATCGAAGATAGGCGTAGCGAACTTGCAGTCTAGCTTACGGCCAGCCCAAGCCAATACAGCTTCGAAGATCTGGCCGAGGTTCATACGGCTAGGCACACCGAGTGGGTTAAGACAGATATCAACAGGCGTACCGTCCTCGAGGAATGGCATATCTTCCTGACGAACCACCTTGGACACAATGCCCTTGTTACCGTGGCGACCGGCCATCTTGTCCCCTACTTGGATCTTGCGCTTCTTAGCGATATATACCTTAGCCATCTGAACAATACCAGCTGGTAGCTCGTCCCCGATTGTTTCGTCGAGTTTCTTGCGACGTAGGTCTGCCTCGTACTCCTTTGACTTCTTGAGGTAATTGACTGCCACCTTCTGGATCATTTCATTCGTTTCCTTGTCTTCTGTCCAGTCGGTGAAGAGAATTTCATTGTATGGAAGTGCCTCAAGATCAGCCTTGGTAAACTTGGAGCCGGGTTTAATCTTATCCGTACCAAGGAAGTCATTAACCTTATTACACTTCTTGCCAGCTGTCAGTACAAGTAGCTTCTCGATGAAGAGAGCCTTGAGGTCGTTTTGCAGTACGTCGTACTTCTCCTCGAGCTTAGTCACGATCTCCTTAGTTTCGGTACGGCCCTTTTTCTTCACTGCCTTGGAGAAGAGCTTCGTATCTACAACCACACCACGTAGCGATGGGGTAGCCTTGAGCGAAGCGTCCTTAACGTCTCCAGCCTTGTCGCCAAAAATCGCACGCAGAAGCTTTTCTTCTGGCGTAGGATCGCTCTCCCCCTTTGGCGTGATCTTACCGATAAGAATATCACCGGGCTCTACACGAGCACCAATACGAATGATACCATTCTCGTCAAGGTTGCGTGTCGCATCATCGCTCACATTAGGAATATCGGAGGTAAGTTCCTCTAGTCCACGTTTAGTTTCACGCACCTCTAGGAGATACTCATCCACGTGAACGGAAGTGAAGAAGTCTTCACGTACGAGGCGTTCGTTAAGTACGATAGCATCCTCGTAGTTGTAACCCTTCCATGGCATATAAGCCACCTGGACGTTGCGACCTAGAGCCAGCTCACCAGCCTGAGTTGAGTACCCCTCGGTGAGGATATCGCCAGCAGCCACACGCTGCCCCTTCTGGCAGATTGGGCGTAGGTCGATGGTCGTGCTCTGGTTAGTCTTACGGAATTTAGGTAGCGTGTAAGTCGTGATAGGATCCTCGAAGCTCACAAACTCCTCCTGCTCCGTGCGGTCGTACTTGATCTTGATACAGTTGGCATCTACGAAGACAACCTCACCGGCACGCTCGGCCACAACCTGCGTACGAGAGTCATGCACCAACTGAGCCTCAATACCAGTACCTACGATAGGCGACTCTGGGCGGAGCAGTGGCACCGCTTGACGCATCATGTTCGATCCCATGAGTGCACGGTTGGCGTCATCGTGCTCTAGGAATGGGATAAGAGAGGCGGCAATAGAGGCGATCTGAGTAGGAGCTACGTCCATGAGGTCTACTTCCTCGGGGGTTACCACAGGGAAGTCCGACTCGAAGCGTGCCTTAACTCGATCATTCTTGAAGCGTCCATTGTCGTCTACTGGGGCATTACCCTGAGCAACGGTTTTGTCTTCTTCCTCCTCGGCTGTGTAGTACTTGAGCCCCTTATCTGTGAAGTCTACTACACCCTTGTTTACCGCACGGTATGGCGTAGAGATGAAACCTAACTCATTAATCTTAGCATACACGCAGAGCGAAGAAATAAGACCGATATTTGGCCCTTCTGGCGTTTCGATAGGACACAGACGGCCATAGTGTGTATAGTGTACGTCACGCACCTCGAAGCCTGCACGATCACGGCTAATACCACCGGGGCCAAGGGCAGAGATACGACGCTTGTGGGTGATCTCCGCTAGCGGGTTCGTCTGGTCCATGAACTGTGATAGGGCGTTCGTTCCGAAGAACGAATTGACCACAGAAGACAGCGTCTTGGCATTAACGAGGTCTATGGGAGCGAAGACTTCGTTGTCACGTACGTTCATACGGTCACGTACCGTACGTGCCATACGAGCTAGCCCGACGCCGAACTGATTGTACAGCTGCTCACCCACCGTGCGCACACGACGGTTGGATAGGTGGTCGATATCGTCCACCTGCGCCTTGGAATTGACTAGCTCAATTAGATATTTGATGATCTCTACGATATCCTCATTGGTCAGCACACGTACCTCTGGATCGATAGAGAGATTGAGCTTCTTATTGATGCGATAGCGACCTACATCTCCTAAGTCATAACGCTTGTCGGAGAAGAATAGGTTCGTGATTACCTCACGTGCATTGGACTCATCGGCAGGCTCGGCGTTACGGAGCTGACGATAGATATAGTAGAGTGCATCGTGCTCACTATTACAGGGGTCTTTCTGTAGGGTGTTGAAGATAAGCGAGTAGTCAGAGGTAACCTTATCCTCACGGTGTAGGAGGATTGTCTTAGTACCAGCCTCTAGGATCTGCTCAATATGCTCCTCGGTTAGCTCGGTTTCACGATCGATGAGTACCGTAGTACGCTCGATAGAAACCACCTCACCAGTATCTTCATCACTGAGGTCGTCGATATAAGTCTTATTGACACGACCAGCCAAGCGGCGACCGATGTACTTCTTCAGACCTGCTTTGGTTACCTTAACCTCCTCGGCTAAACCGAATAGGTCTAGGATCTCCTTGTCGCTCTCGTAGCCAATGGCACGCAACAGGGTAGTTACTGGAAGTTTCTTTTTACGGTCGATGTAGGCATACATCGCATTATTGATGTCCGTAGCAAACTCGATCCACGATCCCTTGAAAGGAATAATACGTGCCGAGTAGAGCTGCGTACGGTTGGTGTGCATGCTCGTGCCAAAGAACACACCCGGAGAGCGGTGTAGCTGTGACACCACGACACGCTCTGCCCCATTGATAACGAAGGTACCAGACTCCGTCATGTAGGGGATAGGGCCCAAGAACACATCCTGAATAACCGTCGCAAAATCCTCGTGATCGGGGTCCGTACAGTAGAGCTTAAGCTTAGCCTTGAGAGGTACGCTATAGGTAAGACCTCGGCTCAGACACTCCTCGATCGTATATTTGGGAGGATCGACATAGTAGTCGAGGAACTCAAGGACAAAGTTGTTGCGCGTGTCTGCGATAGGGAAATTCTCTGCAAACACCTTGTACAGCCCCTCCTTTTTTCTGCGTTCGGGAGGAGTGTCCAGCTGGAAGAAGTCTTTGAAAGACTTCAGCTGTACTTCGAGGAAATCCGGGAATCTAAGCGGATTCTTGATCGATGCGAAGTTTATTCTCGATTGATTGTGGTTTGAGGCCATTTCGTAGGATGAATGATACTTGGTGGAATGATAAGACACGAAATGGTTAAGACTCCTCTCGACGAGGAATCTCAACCATAATTACCTGATTCTCACAGGTTAGAGTTTCGTTACTTAAGCTCTACTTCTGCGCCAGCCTCTTCAAGGGCCTTCTTCACAGCTTCAGCAGTAGCCTTGTCTACACCTTCCTTAACAGGAGCGGGAGCAGCATCTACGATGTCCTTAGCTTCCTTAAGACCAAGACCGCAGTGTTCCTTAACGGCCTTCACCACTTGGAGCTTAGCAGCGCCAGCGCTCTTGAGGATTACGTCGAAAGAAGTCTTTTCTTCTTCCTGAGCTGCTTCGCCACCGCCAGCGGCAACAACTACAGCAGCAGCTGCTGGTTCAATACCATATTCTTCCTTGAGAATAGTTGCGAGTTCGCTTACTTCCTTAACCGTTAGGTTTACCAGCTGTTCAGCAATAGCTTTGATATCTGCCATGTTATTTAATTATTTCTTTGTTTTTGTTCTTTGTTAATTGTCTAGTTGAGGCAATTATTCAGCAGCAGCCTCTTCGCTTGCTTTGTCCTTGTTCTCAAGAGCAGACACCACGTTGCGGATTGGTGACTGTAGAAGGGCGATAACATCTGCCACAAGTTCTTCCTTGCTCTTGATTGCCACAAGGGTTTCCAGCTGGTCTTCGCCGTAGAATCCTGTCTCGGCATAAGCACCCTTTAGACGGAGCTTATTGTCAGCCTTCTTATCCTTAGTGAACTCCTTGATAAGCTTTGCAGGAGCGTTTGCCACGTTGGCAAACATGATGGCTGTATTGCCCTTGAGCGCACTATACAGTGGAGCAAGGTCGGTATCAGCCGCCGACATAGCCTTACGAAGGAGGGTATTCTTTACTACAACTAGCTTGATCTCTGCCTTGTTGCACTGGCGACGAAGAGTCGCAGTCTTGGCAGCATCCATCCCTTCGATGTTAGCCAAATAGAAGTGAGGATACTCATTGAGATAGCCTGTGAGCTGTTCGATTACAACGCCTTTATTTTCCTTTCTCATGATTTCTACCTTTTATTATTCTTCTACAGACTTAGGATCAATCTTGATACTTGGGCTCATCGTGCTAGAGAGGTAAATGCTCTTCACATAAGTACCCTTAGCAGCCGTTGGCTTGAGCTTGATCAGCGTAGAGATGAACTCAGCAGCGTTCTCCTTGATCTGATCGGCAGAGAATGAAACCTTACCAATAGAGGTGTGTACGATACCAGTCTTATCTACCTTGAAATCGATCTTACCAGACTTAACATCCTTAACGGCAGCACCAACTTCGTTGGTTACAGTACCGCTCTTGGGGTTAGGCATCAGACCACGAGGACCAAGCACACGACCTAGAGCCCCGATCTTACCCATGATAGCTGGCATAGTGATGATCACATCAATGTCAGTCCATCCACCCTTAATTTTCTCGATATATTCGTCCAGACCTACATAGTCGGCACCAGCTGCTTGAGCTTCGGCTTCCTTGTCTGGAGTACAGAGAGCTAGCACACGTACCTGCTTACCAGTACCATGTGGTAGAGTTACCACACCACGTACCATTTGGTTAGCCTTACGAGGATCTACGCCCAGACGCACATCGACATCTACAGACGCATCGAACTTAGTCGTAGTAATCTCCTTGACTAGAGCAGATGCCTCCGCTAGTGTGTATGCCTTCCCGGGTTCAATCTTGCTGAAAGCTAGCTTCTGATTCTTTGTCAGTTTACCCATTTTCTTCGATTAATTTATATTACCCGGGAAACTCTCCCTTTACTGCGATACCCATACTGCGCGCTGTACCAGCTACCATCTTCATAGCAGCCTCTACGGTGAAGCAGTTTAGGTCCACGATCTTATCTGAAGCAATTGCGCGAACTTGTTCCCAAGTAACCTCAGCCACCTTGTTACGGTTAGGCTGAGCAGAACCACTCTTAACCTTAGTAAGTTCCTTGAGCTGTACTGCTACGGGAGGAGTCTTGACGATGAAGTCGAAAGACTTGTCTGCGTAGTAAGTAATAACAACTGGAAGGATCTTACCAGCTTGGTCCTGAGTTCTGGCGTTGAATTGCTTGCAAAACTCCATAATATTGATACCCTTGGCACCCAGAGCAGGTCCCACGGGAGGTGAAGGATTTGCAGCCCCACCCTTGATTTGCAATTTTAGTTGTCCAGCAACTTCTTTAGCCATTTTCTTTGATTTAATAAGTGTGATACACTATAATGCTAAGTGCGGTTCCGTAACAAACCTATTCCTTAGCTACCTGAGCATAGCTTAGCTCCAGAGGGATCTTACGGCCAAACATCTTGACCATAACACTCAGCTTACGCTTCTCTGGCGTTACTTCCTCGACGATAGCCTCACAACCTGCGAAAGCCCCCTCGGAGACCTTGACGGTATCTCCGACGAAGATCTCCAGATCGTATTCGCCCTCGGAGTCGGCAACTTGGTCTGCACGACGCAAAAGGCGCTCGACCTCACTGCGCTTCATGGGCTCGGGTGAGCCACCTTTGTTGCCACCAAGGAAACCAATCACATTGGGAATTGTGCGGAGCCTATGCTCCACTTCTCCCACTAGGATAGCCTCGACGAGTACATAACCCGGCAAATAGGGACGCTCCTTGACAATCTTCTTTCCATTGCGCTGCGAAACGACCTTCTCGGTGGGAATGATCACTTGAGAAACGTACTGACCAAGATCAGTTAGCTTGATCTCGGCCTCAAGTTGCTCACGCACCTTGTTCTCCTTACCACTAACGGCACGGAGAACGTAGAATTTCTTTTCTGCTAGTTCAGCCATTACTTCAACAGCCTATAGACGGACAATAGAATGTTTTCAAAAGCAGTATCTACCAAAAGCACAAAAATCGCTATGATAAGGGAAGCGATCATCACAACAATTGCACTACTGGTTAGCTCCTGACGGGTAGGCCATGTAACCTTCTGTGTAAGCTCGGCGTATGAATCCCGAAAGGAAGCTCCTATTCTATTTACTAAACTCATCTTTTTAATTATTTCTAGCACGGGTTGAGAGACTCGAACTCCCGACACCTGGTTTTGGAGACCAGTGCTCTACCAACTGAGCTAAACCCGTATATTAGGCTCGGCGCTACCTACCGGCGAGTGCGCCGAGCCTGATTGTTATCTTTTATTCTCAAGGAGAATATTAGTCGAGGATTTCAGTGATCTGACCAGAACCTACCGTACGACCACCTTCGCGGATAGCGAAACGTAGACCTACGTTGCAAGCTACTGGATAGATAAGATCAACTATGATCTCTACGTTATCACCGGGCATAACCATTTCTGTACCCTCTGGAAGAGAGATTTCACCAGTTACGTCAAGCGTACGAATATAGAACTGAGGACGATACTTGTTGTGGAATGGAGTGTGACGACCACCTTCTTCCTTCTTCAGCACGTAGATACTTGCCTTGAAGCGAGAGTGAGGCTTAACCTGACCGGGCTTAGCGATCACCATACCACGCTTGATGTCAGTCTTGTCGATACCACGGAGTAGTAGACCTACGTTGTCACCAGCCTGACCTTCGTCAAGAATCTTGCGGAACATTTCCACACCAGTTACAACAGACTTAAGACCTTCTGCACCTAGACCAATGATCTGAACTTCATCACCAGTGTGGATAACACCAGTTTCGATACGACCAGTAGCTACAGTACCACGACCTGTGATAGAGAACACGTCTTCAACAGGCATTAGGAATGGCTTGTCGATAGCACGTGGAGGTAGTGGAATCCAGCTATCTACAGCAGCCATCAGCTCCATAACCTTCTCTTCCCACTGAGGCTCACCATTAAGTGCACCAAGAGCAGAACCACGAATTACTGGAGTATTGTCACCATCGAACTCATAGTTAGACAGCAGCTCACGCATATCCATCTCTACTAGCTCTAGCATCTCCTCGTCATCAACCATATCACACTTGTTCATGAAGATAACAAGAGCAGGCACGTTCACCTGACGAGCTAGAAGCACGTGTTCACGAGTCTGAGGCATAGGACCATCAGTAGCAGCTACCACGATGATAGCACCGTCCATCTGAGCAGCACCAGTTACCATGTTCTTAACATAGTCGGCGTGACCGGGACAGTCTACGTGAGCATAGTGACGATTTTCTGTTTCGTACTCTACGTGAGAAGTGTTGATCGTGATACCACGCTCCTTTTCTTCTGGGGCATTGTCGATAGAATCGAACGAACGGAGCTCAGAAAAACCTTTCTTAGCGAGCACAGTAGTGATAGCAGCAGTAAGAGTAGTCTTACCGTGGTCAACGTGACCAATCGTACCAACGTTTACGTGTGGCTTCGATCTGTTAAACGTTTCTTTTGCCATTTTAGTTTGCTATTTTGAATTATTACCTTTTCGTTAAGCTATCCCCAGTAGAGCCGATGACGGGATTTGAACCCGTGACCTCTTCCTTACCAAGGAAGTGCTCTACCCCTGAGCTACATTGGCTTACATCTGTGAGCGTTAACTCGTGACCACCCAAAGAATTGCGATATGCTACTCGGGATAATCGACTGCAAATATAGACACTTTTTCCAAACTGACAAAACCCCACCAAGAAAAAAGCAAAGATGGCAACACACCTACCCGAGCACTTCCTCTGCAAACACCCCGTATCTCATAATATATGTATAAAGAAGCCGAACAGCAGAGCCTAGTACCTTAAAGATGCGATGAGCGTCATTTCTGTTAAGATTTGCAAACAAGCCCAAACTCTCTATCGACAAGAAAACAACCAGATCTAGTACAAGGCTCAAAAATTGAAGGACTAATCTGCACCAATTAGTGGACTAATGCCTAGAGGCATGTCCACCAGTCCCGCAAGGTTAATGGGAAGAAATGCCAAAACCTCCACTTAAAATTAAACGAAACCGCCCCTCAAGCCAGCCTATATAACTAAATATAAACACATTAAAAAAGATCTGATTTTAAGCGATTATTTTCACACGTCTGGAGTAAAGTGCCCAAATAGAGGTCCAACGCAATGTAGAGCCCGCTAGAGGGCAAATACGCGATTTGGGCCTTTGGTCCTCAAAAACCAATCATTGAGCCAAACATACTTCTATTCTATTAAAAGGTGTAAACAAATGAAGCCCCTAGTGGCTGAAGCAATAAATCCCACATCAAGCACGTTAGTCCAGCGAAAGCAGCTAGGTAGCCGAGCCGCCCAAGCCGAGAGTGAAGCCATAGACAGCAGCTGTTACCCTCTCCTATCCACGGTTCCCCTTCACGGTGAGGGCAAAGTAGATATCTTAGTACATAGTTTGAGAATTAGACTAAATCAAGGGGCAAAATAAAATGATTACCTTTGCGCCAATTATCGCATAAGTTTTTTTGGAGAACGGTACATACTAATCGTACAACTGATGAAGAATTTTATCGAAGAGCTACGCTGGCGTGGGATGATACACGATATGATCCCCGGGACAGAAGAGTTGCTAACCAAGGAGCGGATCTCAGCCTACCTAGGCATTGACCCTACGGCAGACTCACTACACATCGGGCACCTAGTAGGTGTGATGATGTTGCGCCACCTACAACTCTCTGGCCACCGCCCTATCGCCTTGATCGGCGGCGCCACTGGTATGATCGGTGACCCATCTATGAAAAGCGCCGAGCGCAAACTCCTCGACGAGGAAACCCTCCGCCACAACCAAGCATGCATCAAGGCTCAGCTATCTAAGTTCCTCGACTTCGACAGCGATGCGCCCAATGCCGCCCTGCTGGTCAACAACTACGACTGGATGAAGGGATTTAGCTTCCTTGAGTTCATTCGCGATATTGGCAAGCATATCACGGTAAACTATATGATGGCCAAGGACTCCGTAAAGAAGCGTCTGAGTGGCGAGGGTGAGGGCATGTCCTTCACCGAGTTTAGCTATCAGCTTCTTCAGGGCTACGACTATCTACATCTATATAGAGAGCATGGCTGCCGCCTACAGATGGGCGGCTCGGACCAATGGGGCAATATCACGACCGGGACAGAGCTTATTCGCCGAAAGGACGGAGGAGAGGCTTTCGCCCTAACGTGCCCACTCATCACCAAGGCAGATGGTGGCAAGTTTGGCAAAACCGAGAGTGGCAACGTATGGCTAGACCCCAAGCGTACCTCCCCATACGCATTCTATCAATTCTGGATCAACGTGAGCGATGCCGACGCGGCTCGCTACATCAAGATATTCACAACCCTCTCAGAGCAGGAAATCACCGCCCTTGAGGCAGAGCAGGCCACAGCGCCACATCTACGTCCCTTGCAGCGTCGCCTCGCTGAGGAAATCACCGTGATGGTGCACAGCCGAGAGGACTACGAAGCAGCAGTTGAGGCGTCCTCCATTCTCTTCGGTCAAGGTACCAAGGAGCAGCTACAGCGCATCTCGGAGGATATGTTCCTCAGCGTCTTCGAGGGTGTACCTCAATACTCTATCGCTCGTACCACTCTAGCCGAGAGCATCAAGGTCATCGACCTGATGACCGAGCAGGCTAATATCTTCGCATCCAAGGGGGAGCTCCGCAAGCTCATTCAGTCTGGCGGCGTGAGCCTCAATAAAGAGAAGATCGAGCATCAAGACCAAATAGTCAGTCTGTCCGACCTTATCGCTGAGCGCTATCTGCTGATACAGCGTGGCAAAAAGAACTATTACCTAATCGTCATCACAGATTGAATCCTATAAAAGCTAGTGGACGAGCTACCCATTGGGGCGACTTAGTCCACTAGCCTGTTTTTCTATGCATCAACTCTCCATCATCATTGTCAACTACCGAGTGCCACTGCTGCTAGGGCAGTGCCTAGGTTCAGTAGCCGCCGCCATCAAAAATCTAGATGCAGAAGTATGGGTCGTGGACAACGCCTCGGGAGATGGCTCAATCACCTACTTGAGAGAGCGCTACCCGTGGGTTAATTATATTGAGAATAGCGAAAACCTCGGCTTCTCTCGTGCCAATAATATGGCGATTGAGCGATCCGACAGCGAATTTGTTCTACTGCTCAACCCCGATACGCTCATAGCCGAGGACACGCTAACCCGATGCCTTGAGCATCTGCAGCAACAGCCCCGATGCGGAGCAATCGGCGTCAAGATGCACAACATACAAGGGCGCTATCTACGTGAGAGCAAGCGTGGTTTCCCCTCTACGTGGGTATCGTTTTGCAAACTATCGGGACTAACACGCCTCTTCCCCAAGTCCAAGCTCTTCGCCTCCTACTACATGGGACATCTCCCCAACGATCAGACTCATTCGGTAGAGGTCCTCTCGGGTGCATTTACGATGCTACGTAGCAAGACGCTCAAGGAAATCGGATTGCTGGACGAGCGTTTCTTCATGTACGGAGAAGACATAGACCTCTCCTATCGTGTCGTGATGGGGGGATGGACGTGCGATTATCTCCCTACACCCATCATTCACTACAAGGGTGAGAGCTCAATACTCGATAGTTCCAAGTACATTCGTTCATTCTATGGTGCTATGGCTCTCTTCTACGACAAGTACTACCACGGCAAGGCCAGTAAACTAGGCAAGCGCATCATAGCCCTATCGATCAGCTGCCTAAGTATGGTAGCCAAAGTGCTAGCGTACTTCCGCCGTTGCAAACCGATCGAGCAGCCCAAGCCCATTCCCGTTGAGCTACCATTGGTAAGCCTGCCAGAGCAGGGAGCACACCTATTGGTAGACCTGCCCAAGTACACGCACAAAATGATCATCAATGAGATCGCCAAACACTCCAAGCAGGAATACACCTACCACTTCCTCAATCAAGAAGGTAAGATGATCTCGCCACGCAGATAGGACCACCTTACCCATACAAATAAGACGAGGGGCAAATCGGATACCGATTTGCCCCTCGTCTTATTTGTATGGACAGCACCGTCGCCCTACTAATGAAGGGCTGCAGCACGCAGGATCTCGCAAATGGTAGGATGAGGGAAAACGATACGGCTAAGCTCCCTGAGCGTCATGCCACGATCTATGGCCATAATTGCAGGCACGAGGATCTCACTGCTTGCATTACCTAGCAGATGCGCACCTAGTAGTACGCCCTGCTCGTCTGTGATGAGCTTGCAGAGGCCATTGACCATTTCGTTCTCGATCACGAAGCGCCCCGAGAGTGACATAGGCACCTGATGTACCTGATAGGCCACTCCAGCGGCTTTGAGCTCAGCCTCAGTCTTACCTACCGAGGCAATCTCTGGGTCGGTGTAGACAATCCCCGGGATAGCCTTGTAGCTCATCGCTTCGGGCTCCCCCAGAATGTGCTGTACGGCTATGACACCCTCTCGTGTAGCCGTGTGTGCCAACATAGACGTACCGTTGATATCGCCCACTGCATACAGCCCAGCTACGTTCGTGCGCATATATTCATCTACGACTACAGCCCCACGCTCGGTGGCTACGCCTACGGTTTCTAGACCTAGTCCGTTGATAATCGCACGGCGACCCACACTCACTAGGATACGCTCTGCCTCGATCTCCACAGCTCCGTCCGGGCCTTCGGCATGAATAACGCCATTACTAATGCTCTGCACCTTAGTATTGAGGTAGAACTTGACTCCTCGCTTGGCGAAAGCGGTCTGTAGCTCCGTCGAGAGCTCCTCGTCCATCGGGCCAAGAATCTTGGGCAACATCTCCACAACTGTTACCTCCACACCCAGAGTATTGAAGAAAGACACAAACTCCATACCGATAACGCCACCGCCGATTACAGCTAAGCTCTTGGGCAATTCACTCACCTGAAGGGCTTCGCGAGCCGTCCAGTAGCCGTGCTCTTGCAAACCCGGGATTGGGGGCACGAAAGCCTCCGAGCCAGTAGCAAGGATAATGTGTTTGGCTTGATAAGTCGCTTCACCAGCCTCTATATTGAATACACCGTCAGCCTGCCCGGCCAAACGAGCTTCAGCCTCCACCAAGGTGACTTCGTGCTTCTGCAAACCGAGCTTGATACCAGCACCGAGTTTTTTGAGGATTTTGTTCTTACGAGCCATCAGCTTGGAGAGATCCAGCTCGACCTCGCTGGTCGAAACGGCATACTTACGGCCATCTTTGGCCTTGGCATAGATGTGAGCAGAGTGTAGTAGGGCTTTAGTAGGGACACATCCTTCGTTGAGGCAGACGCCTCCTACTTTGTTTTTCTCGAAGATAACGACAGACAGCCCTCTAGCGGCTGCATATTCGGCTGCATCAGCTCCACCCGGGCCGGCTCCGATAATAGCCAAATCATAGATCATAGCGCACTGATATTATTATAAATTCAGATTAAACAGCATGTGTATTGCTAAGCAAATTGCACGAAAGGTAGTACTTTCCGCATGATTAGCCAAACATGGAGAAATAAGAGCAAAGGGAACGCACAGCACACTATGACAAGGACTGTACGGCAAAGGAGATTAAAGGTATAAACATAAAAAAGGTTAGACCTAGATTCACATCTAAACTCTAACCTATCCCTTAATCATTATGAAAACTGTCGTGGAGAATATCGGACTCGAACCGATGACCCCCTGCGTGCAAGGCAGGTGCTCTAGCCAACTGAGCTAATCCCCCGAGATACTACTGTAGTCCCAGGCAGATTTGAACTGCCGACCTCTACATTATCAGTGTAGCGCTCTAACCAACTGAGCTATAGGACTAGATAAGATATTGACAAGAAGTGTAGTGGTCTAGAACCAACCCAACCATCTACAAAGAATCCCTTAACCAGTCTAACCTAAAGGTCTCCAGAAAGGAG
>NZ_JRAR01000062.1:0-398 GCF_000768935.1 Porphyromonas sp. COT-290 OH860
GCGGAGAAAGGAGTGCTTCATCCGGTCGCGACGAACCTGAGTATATACTTGTAGGAAGCTCGGAGCTTGTTCGGTTGGTTTGGTTGCCATGTCGATACTGTTAATTACACATTAAAGACACTAATAATCAGAGATATACATAACATTTCTAGCCGAAAAGAGGCAAAATGACGTGCAATGGTCTCATTATGACACACCGCCTTTTCCATACGCCCAAATGCATCACAAGCAAGACCCTCAGCTTAGATTTTCGGGATTACTCTCTTTAACAATTTTCATCTTGTTTGAATTAGAGATTGCTTCGATTGAGGAAAATTGCTAGACCCCGTATGAGCGCCGTAGAAACGTCTATATTGCGTTCACTGCTGTTGGGGCACTTCACCCTAGCCCTATGGAAA
>NZ_JRAR01000063.1:0-25032 GCF_000768935.1 Porphyromonas sp. COT-290 OH860
CTCTAAGGAGTTTATCCATAATCCCTAGACGCGTTAGCTCCGAGCGGAAACGACTGATGGTGCTATGATCGGGAGAGGGATAGCCAAGGTCTAAGCCTAGGAATTCACTGAAAAGTAGAGAGTCATTGATACGTTCCTCAACCTCATAATCGCTCAAACCATACCAAGTCTCTAGCAAAAGGATCTTGAACATCAGCAAGGCATCGTAGGCAGGGTTACCTACGGCATTCTGTGTCTTGGTGTACTTCTTGTTCAGNCCATACCAAGTCTCTAGCAAAAGGATCTTGAACATCAGCAAGGCATCGTAGGCAGGGTTACCTACGGCATTCTGTGTCTTGGTGTACTTCTTGTTCAGCAGGGTGCGGATACCTCGCCAATCAACGCAAGCATTGATTTGGCGGAGAAAGGAGTGCTTCATGCGGTCGCGACGAACCTGAGTATATACTTGTAGGAAGCTAGGAGCTGGTTCGGTTGGTTTAGTTGCCATGTCGATACAGTTAATTACACACTAAAGATATTAGTAATCAGGGATATATGCAATATATCTAACCGAACATCTAACCGAAAAGAGGCAAAATGTCGTGCAAAGGTCTCATTATATCAGCAGTTTACCACCTGAAGAATGTCGCTTAATAGGACAATACATTCGAGGGCATTGGGGGATTGAGAATAGACTCCATTGGCATTTGGATGTAACCTTCAGAGAAGATGCCTGCCGTGCTCGTAAGAATTATTCAGCCACCAACCTAAACACGTTGAGAAAGTTTACTTTAGCCATTGTCTCTCAATACAAAGACAAACTATCCTTGCACAAGAGGCTGTTCAAAGCCGCTCTCAATATAGACTATCTCAAGAAGCTCCTAAAGATTTGATGCGGTTGCCCTGGAAAAACTGCCTCAAGCAGCAAAAACACAACTCTAGAGAACTGAGGCAACGAAGGGGGTGATTGTGCAATAGTCTCATNGATTTGATGCGGTTGCCCTGGAAAAACTGCCTCAAGCAGCAAAAACACAACTCTAGAGAACTGAGGCAACGAAGGGGGTGATTGTGCAATAGTCTCATTTTACACATTCTGAAGCATCTAAAAGAGGCTGTGCTGAAATTTAATTTTGGCACAGCCCTTTTCTTATTTTTGTCGAAGGACAGCGATAGACTATTTCTATTAATCCACGTTACCCTAGATCAGATTAAGCTCAACGGTACAGACATTGGTAGGCTCTGAAGCAGATCATTCGTCATCTTTTCCGTTAAAACACGTAAAAATACCTCTCTAAAATTGAGGCTCTCAGGGGGAGCTCCCAACAAAATTAATAGAGCATCTGCCTAAATTGAAGGGAAGACTTTTGCCGATTGGTGGACTCATGTGTCGTACTATGTCCACCAATCCCAAGCAATTGATGGGAAGAAATACCGAAACGTATCGCTCATAGAGATACACCAACTAGGAAGACAAATATATCTACCTAAATAACAATCAGTTAAAAACACACGATATAGAGGACTTTTTTGATTGGCTAAGGGGATAAGAGCGGACACAAGATCAAACGCAATATAGCGCCCTCTAGGGGACAAATATGAGATCTAACCAATAAAGGCTCTTCATCTAGGGCGCTTGGCAGAAAGGAGCTCAAATAGCCCTCGAAGTGTTAATTTTTCACAATAGAATTAGCCAATCACCATACGTACGCATATCATCGTCTGTAAAGGCAACGTCAGGAGCGGATTACTCATAACGCAAACTGCTCGAATGCTTGCAATATTTACTCCACACGGATTTCGCTGTCAGTCTCTTCTTAGTGCTTTCCATTTTGCTCGCACCAAAACTCCCCATAGGGGATGTAGCAAAAATAAATTTTGCCACACACCCTATCGCTTGTTTAGACTTGAAATCAAACATCAACTAGAATAGTGGATTCAAGTTAAGAGCGGGATCCACCGCAGGTTTTACTCTCGTCCAGTTTGGGCCAAAGTTGTGGCCAAGTCTTTTACTAAAGTGAGGGATCTTGGGGAACTCGCTAGTCCCACCATTTACCTCCCAACCGAAGATGGGAGGTACACCACCTTGACCAACATAAGTAGCAGGGTCGTCTAGATGATTGAGGTTGTACCCCATGTAGTTGGGCGCAAAGGGAGAGAAGGTGCGATACCTCTGCAAGGAGTGATTGAATGTAAGCCCTAGACGATCTCCTGCAGCCTCTGTTTGACTGCTCGAGTTCCAAGTCCAACCGCTACGCACAGAATGGGGTGTCCTAACGTTGGTCAAGTCAGAGAACTTTGGACTACTAAATTTAGCTGCCTGCCAGCGGTACAGAACACGCCAGTCCTGCTCCTCTGGAAGATTGGCATCTGCCTCTGTTACCCCAACCATCGTCTGTACATTTTCTCTAAACTGTCGGTATTCACTATAAGAGATATCGTGCAACGCCTTGTACGCTTTGTAGGTTAATCGGTCGTTATAACCTATGGGGACAGATGTATCGACGACGACAAAAGTACCGTCATCTAGCGCCTTAATCAAGGCATACCCAATCATTTTACCTGCTTGTAGTACTCCCGAGGTGGGCTCAGTGTACATGGCATCCTTAACGATACCGTCATCAATGGCGACCATAGACTGGCAATAACCAAAGATAATGGAGCTATCCGCACTAGTACCAGCACGAGGATAGGCCTGATCTTCCATGCCATTAACGCCTCGGAGCTTCTTGAGCAATGCTGTGCGACGTCGCAAAGTCAGGTTATGCTCCAAGTTGCTGAAGTCCTCCAGCGGCACATTGCCAGCCTCCATGGCAGCCAGATAGCGCCTCGTATTGGCATCTGGGTTTTGACCAGATTTGACATATCCACCAGCACCTATGAGTAACGTCTTAGCTCCTTCCAAGACAAGGCTGGGTATCCCATAGATCCTTCGATACCAATTGCCAGAGTAGTCCCCTCGCTTCCCGGGCCAGCCTGCCCATAGACCTGTAAAGGGGTCTCGCCCAAGGATAGCCCCAAGGGGAATAACCTGAGCCTTGAGAAACTCTCCCGGCTGGAGTACCTCTCCCATAGCATAAGGCACGAATGCCCCCTTACCTCCCAATGCATCATCTTTGCCGTCGAAACGAACGATCGCATAGCGAGAAAGATCAATCGCATCATAGTTGGTATTCTCGAGTTGTATGACCGAATAGTTGTAGGAGTGGTCGGGGTCAGCCTCTGCTCCCTTGGCCGACTGCTCGTAGTACACACGGCTAATCACGAGGTCATTGGTTATCTCACTGTGCATACGATACGACCGGCCCTCTTGTAGGGGAGCCATACCCTTACGATAATAAGTCAGCCTATCTGCCATCGTGAGGGTACTGTATCTACTCTCTCTCAGCTGGCTTACCACCTTGATCGTCCGGTTGGGTGCATCTACTGGCATACCCCAAACAAGCATAAAGTTTTGGGGAGCTAGGCGAGCGAACGAAACGCCCATCTTCTTGATACCGTGGTAGCCAAACGAACTCTCGTCTTGATCCACCAAAAAGTCTCCTTGCGCATCACGAAAGATGTAAGTATCATTAACCTGCTCTTGATTGGTAACCCAAATGGGATAGCTATTGGCTCGAACCTGCTCATCACTCTGGCCCGCTGGGTAAAAGTAACCAGCATTGGTATAGGCATCTGAGGTAATAGTTGCCTGCCTGATGTTGATATTCCCAAGGGTACGGCTTGAGAAATGGTGACGCATTAGCACACCTCTGGGCTTGAAAGTAACATGCCCCTTCCCGAAATGATCTTCATGTATGTTGAGCTTAGTCCAAGCTGTCATGTGAGGGACATCAAGCATATCTTGATAATCTCGCCGCTCGTTGCCGCCCACTTGGGATACGTTGTGCAGATAAGACTGAAAGCGATATCCCTTGCCATCGAGCAAGAGATGTCCCGTAGAGGGATCAAACACCCCCCCAATCATACCCAAGATATACCACTCCTCACCCTTTTTGACCTCCACACCATCTGGCAAAGCAATGCGTACAGACCTCAAGTGCAAGCGAACCCGAGTATCAGAAACCTCTGCACCATGCCATTTAATCGTCTTATAGATGGATACAGGGTTCTTCCCCACACGGCGCAAAACACAGTGTACAGCATTGGTCCCCTCCTGCCCATGTAGGTGATCCCAATCGACAGCATCGAGCTTGAAAAAAGACTTATTATTGCGCCTTAGCTTAGGCTTACCCTCATAACCACCCTCATAATATGCCATCATTCTCAGGTTGTCTTCATCAACCGAAACGTCTAGGTCAAACGTCAGGATATTGCCATTGGGATCTCCCTCAAATATCGGTGTAGCTTCTACGACCTGCTCTGGGGTATTAGGTTCGTCTACATTAACATTGGGTCTATCTTCATCTCGGCAAGATCCCACTACGACCAAGATGCTTAGCAGAGCGATTAATTTGAATTTTAGTTTCATTTCGTTCTTCTCTTACTTGTTCATAAAGTCTAATTAACACTACAAATCACCACCATCTTCAAAATCTTCAACATCTCCCTCTATGGAGAGCGTTACAAGCAGATTGGCCGAGATCCTAAAATCAATTACCTGAGCTAGGGGCGCATGGTACAACTCTCGGATAAGTTCTTTAGTTTTCATAACGTTAAGTCTATTATTTTTAGAGAAACTTGTATTCAGACAGCAAATAATATCTCCACAGATACAGCAAACTCTGTATCATCCCAATTATCCTTCCCTCATAGCCTATCAATTATATAGGCAAAAATAAAAAAAATTTACACAAGATAAAAATAAATTAAATACACTTTAAAATAAATAAATCATGAATCAATACAAGACATACAATTAAGAGGCTATTGCGCAATGCACCGCTCAAAGGTTCTTGTATCTTTCTCGGTGTTTTTTGCGTGTTTGAGCGGCTTTGGGAGCCTTGAATACTATACCCCTATCCCCATCCCTAAGGGAAGTATCCCTCAGGGATGGGGATTTTACGGTTATTTGACACCTTGAAGCACAAGCAGCCAAATAAGCACAAAATCCCCGACCTTGTAGCTTATTGCTCACAAGGTCGGGGTAAAGGGGGAGGATACCCAAGTTGAAAAACACAGCCTCAAGCAGCAAAAACACGACTCGAAAGAACTGAGGCAACGAAGGGGTGATTGTGCAATGGTCTTAGAATAAGAGCTTTATCAGGACAGAATAAACGAAGCTCCCCAGCAAGCTCACAAAATGAGTGAACTTGCTGGGGGGCTTCGTTCGCAATTAATTTGCTATCGCCTAAGGGAAAAACTACTGCACCACAATCAACGGATTCAGATTCATCGTCGATGGATCTACAGCAGGCTTAACTCTGGTCCAGTCAGGACCAAGATTAAAGCCAATTCTCTTAGAGAAATCTGGAATCTTATCAGGGGCATTTGTCGCAGCTTTATTATCCCAAACATACTTAGGAGGAGGATTATAACCGTTCTCTGGCTTAAGTACATTCTGTGGATACGTTTCCTTATCATCTAATTGATTGAGATTATACCCCATATAGTTCGGCCCAAAAGGATAGAAGGTGCGGTAGAGCTGATTCATATGATTGTAGGTAAAGCCCAAGCGCTCACCTGCACTCTCAGTCTTGCTACTCGTATTCCAGAGCCAGCCTTCCTTAACAGCATGTGTAGCCGTTACACCTGTGAGATCCGAATACTTAGGTGACGTAAACTTCGCTGGCTGAAAACGGAAATACATACGCCAATCTTGAATATCAAGATGATTAGCATTAGGCTGCGTTCGAGATTTCATTTTTTCTCGATACTCTACATATTCTTGATATGCCTTGTCGTGGCTATCCTTGTACTGCGTGTAGGTAAACCTATCGCCATAGCCGAGAGGGACAGAGGTGTCCACGATAATGAAAGTCCCGTCAGGTAGAGCCTTGACAAGAGCATAACCAATCATCTGACCAGCTTGTAGCACCCCAGAATTAGCCTTGTCTGTGTACATTGCGTCCTTAATGAATCCATCATCAATAGCCACCATCGACTGGCAGTAATCAAAGCGTACAGCACTATCCGGACCACCACCTGCACGGGGATAGGCCTGATTCTCAAAAGGAGCAAGCTCCTTGTGAAGAGCCGCACGTCTTTCAAGATCAATGTTAGGCTCCAGATTTAGGAACATTTCTGGAGCAATCTTATTCGTATTTACAGCATCTTTATAAAGGAGGATATTCTCATGAGGCCATTTGCCTGACTTAATGTACCCACCTGCACCAATGAGCAGAGTCTTATTAGGTCCAAGTGTCATCTTTGGTTCCCCATAAATCTTACGATACCAGTTACCCGAGTAGTTACCTTTAGCCCCCGACCAATTAGCCCATAAACCAGTGAAGGGATTACCATTACCCATAATAGCCGTCAAGGGAATAACCTGAGCGTTGCGGAAATCACCCTTAGCCAACTGCCTACCAGCTGCATATGGCACAAAGGCTCCCTCTGTATCGCTACCGTCGAAACGAATTAGTGCGTAACGCGATAGGTCGATCGGATCATAGTTCGTGTTCTCTAGCTGTACTATAGAGTAGTTATAGGAGTGCTCGGGATCGGCTTTCTCTCCTCCCTTGGCTGACTGCTCGTAGTAAATACGGCTAATCATCAAGTCGTTTGTTACCTCGTTGTGCAGACGATATGACTTTCCACTCTCCAGCTTCTTCATATTGTCACGGTAATAAGTCAGCCTATCCACCATGGTCAAAGATCCATAACGACTCTCTCGTAGCTGGGTTACTACTTTGAGCGAAGGACTTTCTTTGTTGGTTGGCATACCCCACACCAACATGAAATTGGCTGGAGATCTACGAGCAAATGAGGCTCCCATTACTTTGGATCCATGCTGCGTAAACACATCTTCGGTTTGCTGCACCAAAGCACCATTGCGCAAAGCATCTCTAAAGATATAGGTATCGTGCACCTGAGTCTGCTGTGTTACCCATGTTGGATAAGAGCCAGCTTGACCAGCTATTTCCTCTCCCTTTGTGGCCAAAGGGTCGAAGTATCCGACATTGGTATAGGCATCTGAGGTTACCGTTGCCTGACGAAACACGATATTACCAAGTATGAGGCTAGAGAACTGATGGCGCATCAAAACTCCACGAGGCTTGAAGAGCAGGCTAGTCTTACCGAAGTAATCTTCCTTGATGTCCAGCTTCGTCCAGTCGGTTATGTGAGGCACATCAAGTTCGTCTTGATAATGCTTAGTCTCAACTTCCTTCCCATTCACCATGGCAAATGTAGAGCCAATGTAGTATCTCTGGAAACGATAACCCTTGCCATCGAAAGACAGGCGCCCCGTCTGCTCGTCAAACTTACCCCCAATCATACCGACGATGTACCATTCTTCTCCCTTCTTAGCAATCACACCCTCGGGCAAAGTAATGCGTACGGATCTCAAACGTAACCGAACCTTATCGTTAGTAACCTCCTCGCCATGCCATTTGATGGTTTTGATTACGGACACAGGATTTTCGCCTAGCCTACGAAGCACGCAGTGCACAGCATTGGTCCCTTCTCCACCGTACTCATTATTGGGATCAACCTCATCAACTTTGAAATAGGACTGATTATTGCGCTTGACTTTACTATTACCTATATAGTCACCTTGATCATACGCCATTAGTCTTAGCTCGTCCTCTTCATCTATGGCTACATCCAAGTCAAATGTTAGGATATTACCATTGGGATCTCCTTCAAATATCGGAGTTCCCTCTATGATCTTCTCTACCTTTTTGTCTTGTAGATTTAGATCTGCGCTCGGCCTTACATCTGTATCTCGGCATGAAGCGAAAACAGCCAGTGCTATAAGCAGACCTATTACATTAAATTTTAGTTTCATTTTTACTCTGTTCTTGGTTGTTTCTAAACGCTATAAGTTTTAGATATCTCCTCCGTCTTCGAAGTCTTCGACCTCACCCTCTATCGAGAGTGTCACAAGGAGGCTTTGTGGTACCATAAAGCCAACCTCTTTGACTTGAGGGGCTTGATAAAACTCACGTGAAAAATCCCTAGTCGTCATTATTTTATTATTGAGTTAGTTGAAAACAATACCATACCAAGCTCAATCTCTAAGCGAGATACGGTCTACTGAGATGTGTATAGAATGAGCTACTACAAAGCTCAAAGCAAATAGGTCGATACAGTCTTCACTCTTCGCACAATTATTTTATAAACATAAACAAAAATGAAAATGTTTAGAAACACTCTATAAATCCATCAAAATATATTTCGCTTAGGATAACTCTGATATATGAAGAGGTAGACATAATAGACAAAGCAAGGCTCAACTTAGACGCAGAAATAAAGCATCAAAAAAGATAAACAGAAGATACAAACACAAGAAAAACATAAAATAATATTGATCCAGAGGACTCTATCAGATACATCAATCCATAGCCAACAGCCTAGGCAATGGGAATCTATTCTGGGCAACTCGCAAGTTCATCCTAGACATTATGTCATAGTACTCTCGGCATCTTGGCCCTGATGCTGAGCACTGATAGGTGGCAAGGACAAAAACTGAAGGAAGAGCATGATGTACTTTTGGGTTAATTGCCGCAATTTTAGGATATTGTTTCCTACTTTTGCAGAGTGTACAGCAATGTTGCTGTATTGACCTAATCTTAGAGAAGATGAAACAAGCTACTATTTATGCAAGAATTGTGCTGATAGGGTTTATTTGCCTAGTATCCCTATCGAGATGTCGCTACGACGATAGAGACATATCCTCTAGAGTGAATGACCTAGGCGAGCGTGTAGACAAAGTAGAGAAGAGGCTAAGTGAGCTAGAGAAAATAGCAGCCGTACTCAACGCCGACATCAAAGAGCTCCAAAGGCTAATCGCCTCAATGAATACCGGCGACTACATTACCTCTGTCACTCCAATCAACGAAGGGGACAGAACAGGCTACCGCATCCAATTCGCCAAAAACAAAGCCATTGACATATTCCATGGCAATCAGGGCTCTACCCCAAAAATTGGCGTGATCCAAGAAGGATCGACCTACTACTGGGCTATCGACGGCCAATTCCTCCTCGACTCAAACCGCAACAAAATCCCAGTAAGAGGGGAAAAAGGTAATCCGGGCGAGGCGGGTAAACCCGGAGCTGACGGAGTAACGCCTCAATTCAAAATCGAGCAGAACTATTGGTATGTTTCGTACGACCATGGCAAAAACTGGATAAAGCTAGGCTTGGCAAAAGACGACACACCCAACCCGAGCCCCAATCCTAACCCGAACTCTGGACTATTTATAGATCTGAAGGAAGAGGTCGATTTCGTCTACCTGACAATCAAAGGTGGCACAGTACTGAAGATCCCCAAAGGAGAGGGCCTCAGACTAATCCTAGGGCGCACTAGCCCTATCCGAATGCAGCCCAACAAGAAGTACGAGATCTCGTACTCTATCATCGGAGGGGACACCAATACACAAGTAGAGGTCATGGCACAAGATGGCTACAAGGCCATACTCCACAAAAACACCGACACCCAAGGCATCATCGAGGTGACCACGCCACACATCCTTGTAGATAGCCGTGTACTGGTCTTCGTAAGCGACGGCAAGGGATATACTCGTATGCAGGCCATTGTCTTCGCTCAAGGCATGCTAAGCATACATCAGCATGTACATACCATAGGGCACAAGGGCGGCGAGATCTCCATTGATCTAGATACAGATCTCGGGTACAAAATCAAAATCCCTCAAGAAGCCGAAACATGGCTCAAGGTCAGTTTCTCGGGACTACGCTCAGCTATCAGAAAAGAGAGAATTGTCGTGGAGGCCAGTGCCAACGACGGCAAAGCAAGCAGATATGCTACGATCACCCTAAGCAGCGAGGATGGGGACGAGCTTGAGCACATCAGCATCATACAGCACCCAAACCCAGCCCTTGCTCCCGAAGACGGCACCGCTATCATACTTGGCGATATTAAGCTCGTCTATATGGAAGATGAAGGAGGCTACTGGATCAGCAGTTGGGGCAATCCGCCAGCAGTCTTAGACATTGAGGCACTGCCAGCTCTCAAGGGCTACGACGTCATCGGCTGGGAGGAAAACGTCTTCCGTGGCCATACTCATTTCACATCGATTCGTATACCACAGGGCGTGCGTCGGGTGGTCGGCTTCTCTCGCTGCCCCAATCTTACCCGAGTGAGCATACCCTCCTCCGTTGAGGTCATTGGCAAAGATGCTTTCTCCTTCTGCGCCAGTCTAAGTGACATTGAGTTTAGAGCACCAAGCCAGCTGATAGAAATTGAAGGTGGAGCCTTCAGAGGTTCTGGCCTGCGTAAGATCACAATCCCCAAGGGTGTGGTCGAGCTAGGCAAATATGCGTTCGCAGACTGTGGCAAGCTCAGCCGCATCGACTTTGCTCCCTCTAGTGCACTCAGTAAGATTGGCTCAGATGCCTTCTATGGCTGCCGAAGCCTTGAACGTATAGAGCTACCACGCTCTCTCATGGAGATCGAGAGCCGTGCGTTCGCTGGATCGACCTCTCTCTCCGAGATCGCATTCGCTACATCGGGCAAACTGACTAAGATAGCCAACGGTGCCTTCGCACGCCTTCCTAGGCTAACACATCTCAATCTACCCGATGGGCTAGAGGAGCTAGCAGGATTTAACCAATGTAATGGACTTAGGAGTATAGACATCCCTGCCTCCGTACGCAGTCTATCGGGCTTTGATGGCTGTGCCAACCTATCCAAGATTGAGTTTGCCGAGCAAGGACGCCTGACTGACTTATCTGGATTCGATGGGTGTACCTCACTACTCGACATCAACATACCCAATACAGTGACCGACCTCTCGGGCTTTGCACTGTGTCCCGGTCTAGAAGAAATCAATATCCCTGAGTCCGTAACCTCGCTTGAAGGCTTCGACGAATGTGTCGCTCTGAAGAAAATTCGCTTCTTGGGGACAAGCCAAGTGGCATCTATCTCTGGCTTCAAGGGGTGTATAGCCCTAAAACAGGTCAATATCCCAGCCTCCGTGACCGAGATGGACGCCTTTGACAACTGTTCTTCGCTCGATCGGGTACACTTCGCCGCAGGTAGCCAGCTAAGCGACCTCTATGGATTTGCCCTATGCACGAGTCTCAAGTCTATCGACATTCCAGCCTCTGTAAGCAACCTAGGAGGCTTCTCGGGTTGTACTAGCCTGACGACCGTAGCTATACCCGCCAATATCGCAGGGATTGCAGGCAATGCTTTCGAGAAATGTCGCAACCTCGTATCGGTAAGATTCTTATCTGCTGAGCCATTGGATCCAGCACCTCAATTCCTAAGTATCCTACCAGAGGCTACCCAAATCGAGGTTCCAGAAGCGTCTATACCAGCCTACAAGGCCGCTTGGGCGGCCTATGCCGAGCGCATCATAGGCTTCCAATAGTAGCACTTATGTAGATCCGCTCCCAAAGGACAACACTCATAGACTGAGCTTCATTTTAAGCATTCTGAAACACCTGAGAGGGGCTGTTGCAAAACTCTTTTTGCAGCAGCCCCTTTTATATAATAATCAAATAACAACCTATAATTCTACTGAATAATTAGATATTCTCAAGCGAGGGGAAAGAATGCCTCTCGGGTATCGCCCTTTCATCTTTTTGGTTAAGAAACGTAAATGAACCACACAGACAATTAGGCTAGCCGATTAGTCTGCCGTAGAGGATCAATAGGGCTTTTATGGAAAATTGAAGGACTAATTGTGTAAGATTGAAGGACTAGCCTACCAAGATATGTCCTACAATCACCAAGGATTGATGGGAAGAAATAACCCAAAAGGCGACACAAATATATAAAACCCACCAGACAAACACGATAAAACCCTAATTATTAACCACTTATAAAAACCGCGTTTTAGGCAGCTGTTTTCATTCGACTGCAAGTGGATTGCCCAAACAAGGTCGAGCTATGTCTGGCGCCTCCTAGGGGGCAAATACACGGTCTAATCCTTTTTGCCCTTCCAAACAAAATCGCACCATCAACATTCTGAAAAGTGGACGAAAATATAAATCCTCTAGGGAGCCGAGAATAAGCCAAACCTCTGAGGTGAGGTCGCCATTTGAAATAAAATTCTTTAACATGAATTACTAAAAATTATTGGTGTATTGATTGTTTTTATCTATCTTTGTTTCCGATCTTTGGGTTCGCATTTTCATAGCTCCTACCGACTAACCCTTTGAATAGGAGCTTTGGACGAGGATTTGGGGATCAGAAGCCAATGCCAAGAGAGGCGTGGGCTCATTATTGTTTTTTGTTTAACGTAACAGATTAGTATGACAAAGGAATCACTGATTGTGTTATGCGCATCTTTGTGTCTGAGCTTTAGTCTGCCTCAGAGTGCAGAAGCCCAGAGGGGGCGCCCTCAGACACCTAGCAAAGAGGTACGCAAAGCAGATCAAGCGCACCCCGTAGCCGATACTACGATGTTGTCCGGCGATCGTATGCTGATGGCAGACCGGGTTGAGATCCACAAACGGATCAGAGAGCAAAAAAAACTCAGAGATGGAGGTCTCAAGGAGGAAATTAAGGAGGGGGTTAGCATGCAGGAGCTTGATGCTCCGTCTGTTGATCTGTATGGCGAGGAGTCTTGGGGGCACACTGTGAACCCTTTCGCTGGGCAGAATACCAATATCCCAGACAGCTACAACATAGATTTGGGAGAGTTCGTAATGCCAATTGAGAAGCGCCAAGTAACCTCATGCTATGGCTATCGTCGCAGATTTGGTCGTATGCACTATGGTACCGAC
The DNA here is from genome assembly GCF_000768935.1 of Porphyromonas sp. COT-290 OH860. NCBI lineage: Bacteria > Pseudomonadati > Bacteroidota > Bacteroidia > Bacteroidales > Porphyromonadaceae > Porphyromonas > Porphyromonas sp. COT-290 OH860. Next base: position 12,775 of record NZ_JRAR01000063.1, read on the forward strand.
CTCAAGGTACATATCGGCGACACTGTACGGGCTGCGTTCTCTGGGAAAGTGCGTATCAGCTCCTATGAGCGAGGCGGCTACGGCGTCTACGTAGTGATGCGCCACACCAATGGTTTAGAAACGGTGTACGGCCACCTAAGTCGCTCGCTCGTGAAAGAGGGAGCCATCATCAAGGCTGGCGAGCCCATCGCTCTAGGGGGCAACACGGGCCGCTCGACAGGGCCTCATCTACACTTCGAGGCTCGTTTCATGGGGATTCCACTCAACCCAGAGGAACTATTCGACTTCGTAGAGGGTGTACCACGAGTAGATGCGTACGCATTCAAGAAGTCGCAAGCCAGACCTACTGGCACGGCTAGGTATGCTGCCCGCAAGGCCAAGGGAGCTTCGTCCGCCAAAGACATTCGCACCCACCGCATCACCAAGGGCGATACACTAGACGGCATCGCCAAGCGCTACGGCACCACCGTGCGCAAACTAAGACAGACCAATGGACTAACGAGCAAAAGCCTGCTCAAGCCGGGCAAGAGCCTGCGCATACCGAGCTAATGCTCCATACAGATAGATATAATTAATGTATAGAACCACGTGGTACTCCCCCATTGCAGGAGATGACACGTGGTTCTATCTTTTTTAGACAACATTATAGACGTATCTTTGTAAGCATAATTTTCTTAACTCATATAACTCTGATTGATTCATGAAGATTAATTTCTTCCGTAGCCCTTCGGGCTCAGTTCTTGCTCTGCAGGCTTCGCAACCTCTCACAAGCGAGGCATTAGAGGCACTCAACTGGCTATTCTCTGGCGCAGAATACCTCGATGTAGACCATATAGAAGGCTACTATGTAGGCCCTCGTCGAGAAATGATCACCCCATGGAGTACCAATGCTGTAGAGATCACGCAGAATATGAACCTCTCGGGGATCACACGCATTGAGGAGTATTATCCTGTCGCTGGAGCAGACGCCGAGTATGATCCTATGCTCCAAGTACTATATTCAGGCCTAGATCAGCAACTATTCCATATAGACAGATCACCAGAGCCTATTCGCTACATCGAGGATATCAGAGGCTACAACGAGGCAGAGGGGCTAGCTCTGAGCGATGATGAAATCGACTACCTTACAGAGGTATCGCAGCGCATCGGTCGCCCCCTAACGGACAGCGAGCTGTTTGGGTTCTCTCAGGTGAACTCGGAGCACTGCCGTCACAAAATTTTCGGTGGCACCTTCGTCATCGACGGAGAGGAGCGTGAGAGTTCGCTTTTTGCCATGATCAAGGCAACAAGTGCAGCTAATCCCAACTTCCTTGTTTCGGCATACAAGGACAATGTAGCTTTCGTTTCGGGGCCACGCATCGAGCAGTTTGCACCAGCTTCGGCCGACCAACCAGATTACTTCCAAACCAAAGAAATAGATAGTGTCCTGAGCCTCAAGGCCGAGACGCACAACTTCCCCACGACGGTAGAGCCCTTCAACGGTGCTGCCACTGGTACAGGCGGCGAGATCCGTGACCGTATGGCAGGGGGAGGAGCCAGTATCCCTCTAGCGGGAACGGCCGTCTATATGACCTCCTACCCTAGAACTAACGGAACACGAGCATGGGAGGCACACACCAAGGAGCGTCCATGGATCTATCAAACACCTAGACAAATCCTAACTAAAGCCTCCAACGGAGCGAGCGACTTTGGCAACAAATTCGGTCAGCCTCTAATCTGCGGATCCGTACTTACCTATGAGCATCAGGAGAGCCCCGACAGCCCAAGCTATGGCTTCGACAAAGTCATCATGCTAGCTGGCGGTATCGGCTTCGCTCGCAAGGAAAATGCTCTCAAGGGCGAGCCCAAGCAAGGCGAGAAAGTCGTACTGCTTGGCGGCGATAACTACCGCATCGGAATGGGTGGTGGTGCGGTTAGCTCGGTTAATACAGGGCAGTTTGCGGGAGCTATTGAGCTGAATGCAATCCAGCGTGCCAACCCCGAGATGCAGAAGCGTACGCAAAACGTCATTCGTGCGATGGCAGAGCGTGACGACAACCCCATCGTATCTATCCACGACCACGGTGCTGGCGGACACCTCAACTGCCTATCCGAGCTTGTAGAGGCTACGGGTGGACGTATCGATATGGACCGCCTGCCCATAGGCGACCCTACCCTATCGGCTCGTGAGATCATCGGCAACGAGAGCCAAGAGCGCATGGGGCTACTCGTAGGCGAGGAGCATATCGACACACTGCGCCGTGTGGCCGAGCGTGAGCGGGCCCCTCTCTATGTGGTTGGCGAAACAACGGACGATATGCGTCTGGTCTTCGCCAAGGACAATGGCGAGAAGCCTATCGACCTAGCTCTATCGGATATGTTCGGCAATTCGCCCAAAACCATCATGCAGGATAGTCGTGTCGAGGCACACTATGCAGCCCCTGAATACGAAGTTCGAGAGCTTGAGAGCTACATCGACAATGTGCTACGCATGGAGGCTGTAGCTTGCAAAGACTGGCTAACAAACAAGGTAGACCGCTCTGTGACTGGCCGTGTGGCTCGCCAGCAATGCCAAGGAGAGCTCCAGCTCCCTCTGAGTGACTGTGGAGCTATGGCACTCGACTTCCGTGGCCGCTCTGGTATCGCGACCTCTATCGGGCATGCCCCAGCAGTAGCACTTGCAGACCCTGCTGCTGGCTCTGTCGTAGCAATAGCTGAGGCCCTAACCAACATCGTCTTCGCTCCACTGACGCACGGTCTCTCCGGTGTATCGCTCAGTGCCAACTGGATGTGGCCCTGCCGCAACGCAGGCGAGGACGCTCGTCTATATGATGCCGTAGAGGCAGCGGCAGACTTCGCCATTAGTCTAGGCATCAATATCCCCACTGGCAAGGATTCTCTCTCGATGACGCAGAAGTATCCCGATGGGCAGCCAAGCGTCATCAGCCCGGGAACTGTGATTATCAGTGCTGCGGCAGAGGTAGAGCAAGTGAAGAATATCGTTTCTCCAGTGCTTCGCCTCGAGCCAGACACCTACGTTTACCACATTGATTTCAGCTTTGCTCCACTAGCCCTCGGTGGCTCTGCCTTTGCCCAGAGCCTCGGTCGTGTAGGAGAGCAGGTACCGACCGTAGAGGAGCCTGAGTACTTCCGTGACGCCTTTGCGGTAGTACAAGATCTAATCCGCCGTGACTTAGTCCTCGCAGGGCACGACATCTCGGCCGGTGGTCTTGTCACAGCACTTTTGGAGATGTGCTTCGCCAATACTAAAGGAGGCCTAGAGGTAGATCTCAGCCAGATTGCAGAGCAAGATCTCGTCAAGATCCTATTCGCCGAGAATCCGGGGATCTTAGTTCAGGTGCGTGACACCGAGGCTGTCGAGGAGGCACTACGTAGCGCAAGTATCGGCTTCGCTCGTATTGCCCGCCCTACAGAGAGCCGTGAACTAATCATCAAGCATACTAGCCAAACACTCAAGCTCGACATTGATGCCAAGCGTGAACTATGGTACGAGTCTTCCTACCTCATGGATCTACATCAGACGGCCGAACCACAAGCCCAAGCACGCTATGCCAACTACAAGCATCAGCCCGTAGGCTATACTTTCCCTGCTGGCTTCACAGGCAAGCTCAAAGATCTTGGTCTAGACCCAGACCGCAAGACTCCAAGCGGTGTGCGTGCAGCCATCGTACGGGATAAGGGGACCAACGGCGAACGTGAAATGGCTTACGCCCTATTCCTCGCTGGCTTCGACGTCAAAGACGTACATCTAACCGACCTGACAAGCGGTAGAGAAACACTAGAAGATGTACAGATGTTAGTCTTCTGTGGCGGCTTCTCCAATAGTGACGTACTAGGCTCTGCTAAGGGTTGGGCGGCAGGTATCCTATATAACGAGCGAGCTAAAGCTACGATCGACCGCTTCTATGCTCGTCCTGATACGCTCAGCCTTGGTATCTGCAATGGCTGCCAGCTCATGGCAGAGCTTGAGCTACTCTATCCTGACCATGAGCTCAAACATAAGATGCTGCACAACGAGTCGGGCCGCTTCGAGTCTAGCTTCGTAAGCCTAGAGATCCCAGAGAACAAATCCGTGATGCTCGGCAATCTATCGGGCTGCAAAATGGGTATCTGGGTGGCTCATGGCGAAGGTAAGTTCAGCCTCCCCTACAGCTCCGACCGCTACAACGTAATCGCTCGCTATGCCTACGACGCTTATCCTGCCAATCCTAACGGATCGCCAGAGGGCATCGCAGGGCTATGCAGCATGGACGGCAGACATCTAGCTATGATGCCGCACCCAGAGCGTGCAATCTTCCCATGGCAATGCGGCTACTACCCAGCGGATGCCCGTGAGCTCCACGAGGTAAGCCCTTGGATGCAAGCCTTCCGCAATGCTTACCTCTGGTTAGCTGAGCGCAAATAAGCCTAAGATTCCTACACAAAAAAGGGGCTGCACCGATTGATCGTCGGTGCAGCCCCTTTACTATTGAATAAGTGCTTTGCTACTTCTTAAGCCACTTGTCCAGCCATCCAAAGTAGGTGCGCTGCCAGAGCAGAGCGTTCTGTGGGCGGAGGATCCAGTGGTTCTCGTCTGGGTAAACTAGGAGTTGGCTAGGAATACCACGCAGCTGAGCGGCATTGAAAGCAGCCATGCCTTGATCTGCTAGGATGCGGAAGTCCTTCTCTCCGTGGATCACTAGGATCGGCGTGTCCCACTTGTCTATAAACTTATGTGGCGAGTGGGCGAATGTACGTTGAGCGACCTTATTATCTCTCTCCCATGGCGCACCACCCATATCCCAGTTCGCAAACCACATCTCCTCTGTCGTGAGGTACTGCATCTCCATGTTGAAGATACCCGCATGAGCGATGAAAGCGGCAAAACGCTTCTCGTGATTACCTGCTAGGTAGAAAGTAGAGAAGCCACCATAACTCGCACCAACACAACCAATGCGTTCGGCATCGACGTATGGCTCTTGCTTCATTTGGTCTACGGCAGTCAAGTAGTCACGGATATTCTGCCCGGGATAATCGCCACTAATCTGCTCATTCCAAGCCTTACCGAAGCTAGGCACACCATGGCGGTTAGGAGCGATGACGATATAGCCCTGCTCTGCCATTAGGCGGAGGTTCCAACGGAACGAGAAGAATTGGCTAACCGTGCTCTGTGGCCCCCCTTGACAATAGAGCAGAGCTGGATATTTCTTGTTCTTGTCAAACCCGGGAGGCAGTACAATCCACACGAGCATATCGCCACCATCTGTCGTCTTCATCCAGCGTTTCTCTACGGTCATCGGTGCTAGTCGCTCCATAGTTGCCTTATTTTCACAAGTAATCGCTGTCGCTTCACCCGTCTTGAGATTCACCCGATAGAGGTCGGTAGGCTCTAGCATACTCTGGCGACCAGCCAACATTTGCCCCTGCTCCACTTGGAAAGAGGTATAGTTGTACTGCCCTTGGGTAATCTGACGAATCTTACGGTTCTTGAGAGTAATCTGATGTAGGTGCGTTTCTGCCTTGACACAGCTCTGGAAGTATATGCTCTTACTATCAGCCGACCACTGTGTGTGCTCAACATCGCACTCAAAGCCTTCGGTTAGCCAAGTCTTCTTCCCCGTCTTGAGATCCATTACAAACAAGCGTTTCAAGTCGGCCTCATAGCCGTCGCGCTCCATACTTGTCCAGCTGATCTGCTTGCCATCGGGAGAGAAGACAGGGTGTGTATCATAACCCATCATACCTTCTGTTATATTTTGGGTTTTGCCAGTTGCTGTATCGTAGATGTAGATATCGCTATTGGTCGAGAGGCTGTAGGCAACGCCAGTCTTCTTGCGACTTGCGTATGCGATGTTCTTTCCGTCGGGGCTACATGCCACATCTTCGATAGGGCTAAAAGGCTTCATTGGTGCTTCGTAAGGCTCGCCTTCCAGAATATCCTTACCCGAAGTAATAGGGCTATTGCCTAAATCAGCAAAGAAAATGTGTGGGATAGTTTCCACCCATTCGTCCCAGTGCTTATACATCAGATCATTGATCACACGCCCTGTGGCTTTGGGCAGGTCGGGATAGAGATCAGCAGTAGACTTACCAAACTTAATTTCCTTGACATAAAGCACTCGGCTCTCATCTGGAGAGATGATATAGCTGCTAATTCCACCCTCGATATTGGTGAGCTGACGGCGATCACTTCCGTCTGCAGCCATACTCCAGAGCTGCATAGCTCCGCTCTCTGTACTAAGATAGCTGATACGTCCGCTCTTCATCCAGCGAGGGCTGTACTCTCCAACCGTCGTCTTGGTGAGCTGCGTGCGCCCCTGCCCGTCAAGGCCTACACGGAAAAGCTCTGTCTGACTTTTGTTCTCCTGAATGCTTGGGAAACTAACGGAATAAACGACGCTCTTGCCATCGGGAGAGAGCGAGGCATCGCCTACGCGAGCCATCTCGAGCAGGCGTTCGGGCGTCAACTTCAGATGGTTTGACGAAGCAAATTCGCACTGCGCTGTAGCCGAGGCTCCAATTGTAGAAGCTGCTACGGCGGAATAAAGCATTTGTTTGAATGTCATAATGTGATGAGATTATATATCGTAGTTCAAATTCCTTTTCAGCTCTTGAAGCTTCTCGGGAACTACACCTTTATATGTTAGCTTATGAATAGGATATTGATTTAATGCCTCGCTCATGGTGAGCCGACCATATCTGCCTCCTGTTATTAAGTTCTGTACGATATGCACAGGGCAATCATTGACTATGCGACAATTGTAGGATCGATAAGCTCCATTAACAAGCTCGTGGAAATAAATCTGAAAGAAAAAATAATCCATCTCCTGCTCATGACATCGCCAATAATGATCAAGCAAAGTGTACAGAGCGACAATAAGAGGGTTCCGAGGCTGTGCAAACATGATACTATTGAGTATACGCACCCTAAAGTCCTTGTGCCAACCATAGTAAGCATAGTAGGAAGCTCGCCAAAAGTTTTTTTCGGGCTCTTCATCACTCCTCTGATATATAAATATCTCCATCCTCTGATAGTCCTTGGGAATAGGTTGAGTAAGTAATACTGTAGCATCTAGCCAGACTCCTCCATAGCTAGCTAGTAATGCCAAGCGGAGTATATCAGCAAAAAACGCTTTATTGTAAGCCCTTAAACGAATGATATAATCAGGTAGATCAATATACTCATGCAGATTGCTATCCGATAGACGAACAACAATACAGTCTCCTTTGTATCGATCTACCGACCACGCACATAGACGGACAACCTCTGGGAGATCCGATTCGTTCCAGCCTTGCCCCCAGTACTGCCAGATTACAGTTTTGCCTCCGAAGTCATGCTTCGCATTGAGCGAGATGGGCGGAATCTCCCCTCTACGGAGTTTCTCAATATCAGCTCTACACAGCTCTGCAATCCGAGCATGACGAGCGATAATTGGCCTCTGCCTCAAATCCAGCCACAGGCTATTAGGTATTAGCCGAGTAACTAATCCTCGGATTATTTCTTTCATCGTAGTGCAGACAACCGTTATTTACTTATGCTTCTCTGGGAGGATCTCGATCCAGTAGCCATCGGGATCGGAGATGAAGTACAACCCCATGTCGTGATTTTCATAGCAGATGCAGCCCAGCTCTCGGTGATAGGCACGTACCTTATCGTAGTTCTCAGCTACACGCATACAGAGATGGTACTCCAAATCCCCAAGGTTATATGGGGTTGCTCTATCTCGTAGCCATGTCAGTTCAAGCAAGAAGTGCCCATGGCTATCGCATAGGTAGACGAGGATAAAAGAGCCATCACTAGCTTCCTTACGGTGATGCTCCTTGAGTCCAAGAGCTTCTTCGTAAAACTTGAGTGAACGCTCAAGGTCAAAAACATTAAAGTTAAAGTGGTCGAATCTAGCCTGTATATCCATAATTCTTCATTTGAGTCTTGTCGGCTCGACTATCGTGCTAGAGCCATTGATTGCAATCCTCCACAAACTTACACAAAAAAAGGATAATCTTCTGGCCTATACATTCATAATGATTAGGGATACACTTAAGACAAAAAGAGGACGACACGTCTGTATCATCCTCTCGATTGGTGGGCCCAATAGGATTCGAACCTATGACCCTCTGCTTGTAAGGCAGATGCTCTAAACCAGCTGAGCTATAGGCCCAATCATCGCCTTTTGTCCTTCGACGATGCAAAGGTATAATCTTTTTCTATATCCACAATACCCCAAGCGTATTTTCCGAGAAATTTATTGAGCGACGAAACTACATTCTGTCGTAATAGGCTGAACACCTTGGGCTTATCTAATTAGCTTCTCGAGTTCATCTACGATCTTCTCAGCGGCTCTAACTTGCGCTAGTTTAAGGGCTGCGTTATGCAGTGAAGCACACATGGTCTCGTCCTTAACCAGATCAATAGTGCGAGGCGTCAGCTCTCTGCGTGCATCCCTATCGGCAATCAAGATTGCTGCACCTCTGCTAGAGAGAGCTAGAGCATTCTTCGTCTGATGATCCTCCGCCACATTGGGCGAAGGCACCAATACACTTGGTTTACCAAGAAGACAAATCTCCGAGATAGAGCCTGCACCAGCCCTTGAGATGACGACATCGGCAAGGCCATAGGCAAGATCCATACGATCGATGAAAGCATTCGTATAGATAGGAGCGTCGTAGCCAGCAACTAGCTCACGAGCTTTATCCTGATAGCTTGTACCCGTCTGCCAGATGAGTGTAATCCCTGCGGATCGCCACTGCTCAAGCTGTAGACCGATACTCTCATTGATCGTGAGTGCGCCCAAACTACCGCCAACAACCAAAACGATACGCTCAGCCCCCTCTGGTAAGCCAAAATACCTAAGCGCCTCCACTCGATCGAAGTGCTGAGAGAACTCAATCTGTGGGCGAATGGGATTGCCCGTGAGGACAATCTTGTCTTTTGGGAAGAAACGTTCCATAGCGGGATAAGCCACACAGATGCGGTCGGCCCTTCTTGACAGGAACTTATTAGTGAGGCCTGCATACGAATTCTGCTCCTGTATGAGCGTTGGCACCCCAAGCGATTGCGCTGCCTTGAGTGTCGGAGCACTTGCATAGCCTCCCACTCCAACCACGACATCGGGCTGGAACTGACGAATTATATCTCGTGCCATCACTAGGCTGACAAAGAAATTCTTCAGGACGCCAAAATTTTTCCAGATTTGCTTACGCTTGAGTCCCTCCACAGGCAAGCCTTTGATTGAATACCCTGCAGCTGGCACTCTCGTCATCTCCATACGTCCCTCTGCTCCGATGAAGAGGATCTCGACATTGGGATAACGCTTGCGCAAAGTGTCAGCGATTGATAAAGCTGGGAAGATATGCCCACCCGTACCACCACCACTGATAATCACTCTCTTGATTGTTCCTATTGACATAGTATTTCTATTTAGAGTCTAATCCCAAATCACGTGCTCCACCCTCCAGCAAAGCCACCTCACTCTCGAGGGAAGCCACCTCATTTTGGACACGAGAGATGCTGAGCATCATGCCCATAGCGATGCTACACACCATAAGAGAAGAGCCTCCGTAGCTAATGAGTGGCAAGGTCTGCCCCGTCATAAATATCCCTGCCACCACAGCGATATTGACTAAAGCCTGTAAAGGGAACATCAGCCCGATACCCAGCAGAAGGGCACGCCGATGCCTGTTCTTCTCCCTCATAGCCAAGTGGCCGGCCCAATAGAACCAAAAGATGTAGAGCAAAGGGACGAGAATAAGGCCGAATATCCCATATTCCTCGACAATAATCGCATAGATAAAATCGGAGTAAGCCATCGGAAGGCTATCTCTAACCTTACTACTGCCGGGGCCATGTGGGAGCAGACGGCTATTGGCTAAAGCTATTTGCCCCATTTGGCTCTGTCGATCTGCATCGTTGAGAATAAACTTGGAGGCATCATCATCTTTCGCAATCTTGTGCAAACGATTCTGCCATGTTATGGCTCTCTCGTGTATCTTGCCTAGTTGCTGAGGAGATACCCAAATGAGGGCAGCCACAAAAGCTGCACCCAATACTAAGATTGGCACGCCAAACTTGAAAAGCAGTCGCCAAGGAGCTTTGAGAATAATGGAGTATATCGCTACGAATACCCCGAAAAGAACACCCGTAGAGAGGTTCTCCAGCATAAAAAGGCCTATAAAAAGCCCAGACACCACCCAGTAAACCCCGAAGTAGAGATTCGCTCGCTCGGGACTCTCGTTAGACAAAGTATAGGTAATAGCCCCCCATAAGATGAGGCACAGCTTAAAAAACTCGGAAGGTTGTAGGCTGAAGCCAAGAACATCAATCCAACGCACAGCCCCATTGATTTCTTTTCCAAAGAAAGGCAAGGCAAGAATCATAGCAATAACGATAGCACTGTATAGCAAGGCTTTGTTGCGGAACCATGCTGGTGGGAGCTGAGAAGTCAATACCGTAAGCCCAAACGCAGCTAAAAGGAAGATGAGATGCTTAAAGATAGGAGCGAAACCGAAACCCGAAGTGGAGGACTTATATATCTCCGAGCTTAGAGCACTAGAAACAGAGAGTGCTGAGATAATTAAGAAGATAACGTAGACAACCCACAGTTGCCAGCTCCCCTCAAAGATTCTCTTGAACCAGTCAGCACGATTGGGCTGTGAAGCCGTATAGGTCTGATCTACTTGCATTCCAATTCCCTTTTTAGAGTTAGAACCTGCTCTCGGAAGCAGTCTCCTCGATGTTCGTAATTGTTGAATAGATCAAAGCTAGCACAAGCTGGCGAAAGCAGTACCGTATCCCCTTCCTGAGCGAACGAATGACTTATTTTAATCGCCTCCTCCATACTGTGAGCATCAGCAATGAGATCAATCCGCCCGTCGAAGGTCTGATGCAACTTAACCGAGTCTGTCGTTAAGAAAACTAGAGCACGAGCACCAGAGAGCACGAGGTCTGCTATTTCCTCATAGTTATTACCCTTGTCCGTCCCCCCGAGGATTAGCACATAGGGTGTAGTCATCGTACGCAAGGCGTAGTAAGTCGAGTTGATATTCGTAGCCTTGGAGTCGTTGATGTAGCGCACGCCCTCTACCACCGCCACCTTCTCTAGTCGATGTGGCACATTGACAAAGTCATGTAGAGCTGTTCGCAAGGCTTCCTCTGGGACGCCTAAGAAGAGTGCAGCACAAGAAGCTGCCATAGCATTCTGCAGGTTATGCGGACCTTGAAGAGCAAGAGCAGAGATCGGGTACTCAAAGCTCCTGCCAGAGAAGTGAACACGCATCAGATGATCGTCGGACTTATCTGCTGCTGCCCCTGCCTGCTCGTAAGTAACAAAAGGCAATAGCTGCATGGGCATAGGCTGATTGGCCAACACATACTGAGTGATGAACTCGTCCTCGCCCCAATAGATGAAAGCGTCTTGCGATGTCTGATTCTGGAGAATGCGCATCTTGGCTAGAGCATACTGCTCCATACTGTTATTATAGCGGTCTAAATGATCCGGGGTGATGTTCATCAGCAAGGCAACATGGACATGGAAGTCGTACATATCATCGAGTTGGAAGCTACTAAGTTCAATAACGAAGTAGTCGGGTTGCTCGTCTGTACACACTTGGCGTGCTAGGCTAAAACCAACATTGCCAGCCAAGCCAACACTATAGCCAGCGGTTTCTAGGATATGATACAGCCACATAGTAGTCGTAGTCTTGCCATTACTCCCTGTGATCCCGATCGTGCGTCCCTTGGTGTACCGCCCTGCGAACTCAATCTCCGAGACAACGGGGATATTTGCCTCGCATATAGCCTTGATAATAGGCGCTGTGTGTGGGATACCCGGCGACTTGATGACCTCTCGAGCCTGCAAGATCACCTCCCGAGTATGCTGTCTTTCTTCATAGGGGATACTATGCTCCTCAAGCTCCTTCCTATACTTATCGGAGATCTGTCCGTAGTCCGAAACAAAAACAGAGATCCCTCGGCTCTTACAGAGAAGTGCTGCTCCTACACCACTCTCTCCAGCCCCGAGGACTACGATATCATAGTTGCAAGCGTCCATATTTACTTATGTTGATGAGATTTGCTTTATAGTCTGTGATTTTAACCCACAATATTAGCAATTTTTATCCACCTTGCAATGCATCTATTAGGGATATCGACATAAGATGTCGCGGTGCGCATCTCTCCTCACTGGAGACTATTGCGCAATGCGCCGCTCAAAGTTTCTTGTATCTTTCTCGGTGTTTTTTGCGTGTTTGAGCGGCTTTGGGAGCCTTGAATACTATCCCCCT
>NZ_JRAR01000064.1:0-485 GCF_000768935.1 Porphyromonas sp. COT-290 OH860
GCACAATTAGCCGGGGTTGTAATCAGGGCTTCTACTAAGCCTTGCTCATCGGTAAGCACGTGTTTCTTATACCCATACCGATAATGCTTGCCTTTGCGTACCCAACGAGCCTCTGCATCAACACCGGGCTTACCACTTTTCAGTGCATCATGATAAGCTTCCTCCTGTGAGAGAGCTTCCTCTGAACGAACATCTTCTNCTTTTCAGTGCATCATGATAAGCTTCCTCCTGTGAGAGAGCTTCCTCTGAACGAACATCTTCTCTGTCTTCCGCCACCTCTATGACCACGCTACCATCGGGAGCATAAGGGCTGTCTACAATACTGGCATCAACAATGGCGCCTTGGTCAATACGGCTAATGCCATGCTTCTTGAACTGCTTGTTCAGCTCTCTAAGGAGTTTATCCATAATCCCTAGACGCGTTAGCTCCGAGCGAAAGCGACTGATGGTGCTATGATCGGGAGAGGGATAGCCAAGGTCTAAGC